>JAEEKU010000114.1 GCA_016282555.1 Methanomassiliicoccaceae archaeon | reverse complement strand
CTGATGTTCGTCGGGCTGGTGCTTCCGGTCCGTTCGGATTACGAAAATTATCTGGACTTCGTGACCCCCGGGATCCTTGTGCTGACGATGCTGAACGCGGGAATGTCCGCCGGCTCGTCGATAATGTTCGACAAAACCCTGGGGTATCTGAACAAATTCCTGGCCCTTCCCGCCCCGAGGGAAAGCATCCTGTTCGGGAAAATCTCGTTCTTCGCCATACGCGGCCTTCTCCAGGCTACGGTGATACTGATCGTCTCGATACTCATCGGCGCCACGGTTCATTCTCCGGAATACTACGTCATAATGTACTTCGTTCTGGCCCTTTTCGGCCTTACGATTTCCGCCATAGGGGTGACCGTCTCCCTGTATATGCCGGATTTCGACACGTATTCCGCGTTCAGCAGCATGATCACCATGCCCCTGTATTTCACGTCCACTTCGCTGGTAAGTTATGAGGACATGCCCCGCATCCTTCAGATAATCTCTTCCTGCAACCCTCTGACCTATGCTATAGAAGCCTTGCGCAGCCTGGCGGACAACATCCTCCCGCTGGCAGGGATAGCGGTGCTCGGGATAATTCTGGCTGTCGTGATGATCCCGTGCGTCAGGAAATTCAGAATCGCGACTATATGCCGATCGGGATTTCACGGATCCGTTGAGAAGGACCGTTCTCTTTCCGTTCGCGGGGTTGATCGAAAGCACCGCGTCCACCAGGAACACGTCCCTCATGTTCTCCGGAGTGAGAACATCCTCCGGGGGGCCGCAGCAGAGTATTCTGCGGTCTTTGATAAGAGCCATCCGGTCGCAGTAGCGCGCGGCCATGGGAAGATCGTGTGAAACTATCACCACGCATATCCCTTTTTTCTTAGCCAGACCCGTGACCAGATCCAGAATCTCGAACTGGGTGTTGATGTCCAGATGGTTTGTGGGCTCGTCCATCAGGAGATACTTCGGAGTCTGGGCGATCGCCCTCGCGATGATCACCTTCTGGCGCTCCCCTCCGCTCATCTCGCTTACGGGGCGGTGGCGCATTTCCAGAATGCCGGTGTCTCTCATCGCGTCCTCGATTATCCTGATATCCTCGGAACTCTCCCCTCCGAACTGCTTCTGGAAGGGGGACCTTCCCATAGAAACGATGTCCTCGACCGTGAAAGAGAATCTTATCTCGTTCCCCTGGGGGACCACGGAAACCGATCTGGCAATGGTTTTTTTATCCAGATCTTTAAGATTTTCGCCGTCCAGCATCACGGCTCCGGATTCGGGGCTCAGGTTCCTGTTGAGATTTTTCAGGAGAGTGGTTTTCCCGGAGCCGTTGCGCCCCAGGATGCCGAAGACCTCCCCCGGACGGATCTCCACGCTGACCCCGTCGAGGACGTACGAGTCGCGATATTTATACTTCAGATTGTCCGTGCCGAGCATCTTACCACCCGATCTCCGTCTTCTTCCTGCGCAGAAGATAGATGAAATACGGCGCGCCTATCATGGCCGTGAGTATTCCCACCGGGAGAACCCCGTACTGCATCGCGACAATGTGGGACATGTAATCGCACATCAGAAGGAAAGCGGCTCCCCCCAGCGCGCTGACGGGAATAAGGACTCTGTTGTCCGGACCTAATATTATGCGGAAGATGTGAGGAATGATCAGCCCGACGAACCCTATGGTCCCCGCGAAAGATACCGCCGCCGCGACCACGATCGTCGTCAGAACGAGAAGATAAAACCTGACTCTGGACACTTCTATCCCGAGATCCATGGCATGGTGGTCTCCGAGCATCATCGCGTTCAGATCCTTGGAATACGAAGTGATCCACAGTATCCCGGTCACGATGATCGGAGCGATTATCAAAAGTTCGTCCGCGGTCGCTCTGGACAGGCTGCCCATGCTCCAGAACACTATATCCGCCATCTGCTCGCCGGCGATGAAAGTCATGAAGGAGACCAGCGCGGAGAGCATGGAGGAAACCGCTATGCCTGTCAGGATCAAAGTCTCGGTGTGGGCCTTTCCCCCTATCCGGGAGACTCCGTAGACCAGCAGCATCGTCAGAAAACAGAATACGAACGACAGAACCGGGGTCAGAATCATATAGGGAATAAATGGGACCGTGACCAGGATGCCTATGGCCGCGCCTACCGACGCTCCTGACGACAGTCCGATGATGTAAGGGGAGGCCATAGGGTTGCGGAAAACGGCCTGCATGGCGCATCCGCATACGGCAAGACCGGCGCCTACGAACAGCGCCATGCAGAGCCTTACGGCGTTGTCTTTGACGAGCAGATTGTTCGCCCAGGTTCCGTGGCCGAGTATAACGTCTATGACCTCGTTCAGAGGTATCCTTCTGGCGGCCCAGGAGAGCTCCATAGCCGAGAATACAAGCACTATGAGAGCCAGTATCGCCAGGCACAGCAGGATCCTCTTTCCGTTCCGGATTCTCATGGATATTCTTTACCTCGAGCGGACAAAGAATATCGCGATCGCAGCGATGATCACTATTGCCGCGGCGATCCCGATATAGAGCAGCGTATTATCGTTTCCGCTTCCGGAGCCTTCGTATACGGGAACGTCTCCGGATATCTTGTCGGGATGCATGACGGATGCCATGCTCCAGAGTCCGTCCGCGGATTCCGGATCGTAATTGTTCCAGGCATGCTCCACGATGCATATCTTATGCTTTCCCTGATCTCCTCCCATGACTTCGGAAACGAATTTGTCGACGGAGCCTCCGTACGACCTTATGTAACCGCTGTCCAGGAAGATTACGCATTCGGGGCTGGACTCGAGCCTCTGGACCACTCCGGATTTGTCATAAATGATTCCTTCTTTGCTTCCGGCGTTGTATCCCAGGTTGTTTCCTCCTCCGGCGTTGATAAGAGAGACGCTGAGGGAACCGGTGTTGCCGTATCCCCAGCCGCTGCTGGGAAGGTACCAGACGAAAAGTGCGTCTTTCTTGGGCTCGTTCTTCAAAGTACCGGATACTTTGTCGTAAACATATTCCATGTTTTTGTGGAGATTTTTATCGGAACCGACGATCTGCTCTATCTCCTTCACGCACTGAACAATATCTCCGTATTCCTCCATGCTTCCGTAAAAGATCACGTGGGTGAATCCGGCTTCGGCGAGTTTCGAGCGGACGCTCTCGGCGGCCGTGGTCATGGTTGTAAGAATGACAGCGTCATCCTTGGAAAACTCCTTGGCGTCCACCGCCTGGACGAGCGTCGAATAGATAAGATCGACGTTGGACGATGAGAGATTGGCAATCGTCTTGCAGTTTCTCGTAAGCTTGGATTCGCTGAAGGCGTCGTCTCCGTATTTGTCGCATGCGTACAGTTTATCGATCTTTCCGGTGTCGATGACGGTAAGCGCGGCCGCGTATCCGAAAACCACGACTTTGTCGACAGGCCCGTCGAAATGGACCGTGCGGGTAACGTCTTTCAGAGTGTAGGTCACATCGAAAGATTTGTCGTCTCCGTCGGAAGATCCGGCGGCAGCCGGCAGAATCATCGCCAGAGCGGCAATGATCACGGCTGAAATCATCACGATTCTTTTCATGATATCCAGACGCCGGATGCGGCCATTTTATTAATACTATTTCATGTAGTAGTAATACTAAGTAATATGTTTACTGAATTTCATCAAACAACACAAATACGCGATAAAGACTGCAAGAGGCCGATGCTCGCGCCGCCGGGTTTGTATTCTCCGACAGAAACAGAAACAGAAAAAACCGCGCGGGGTTTTCCTGACACGGCAGTAGCTCTCATTCTGAAACATTGAAAAACAGATTCGATTGCATAATCTCCGACCTTGTAACGGCGCTGAAGTCTCTTGCTCCCCGCTTTCCTGTATTTGCAGCAGGGACAGGCCATCGCTTCCGCCCCCTTTTGGATAGATTATTTCCTTT
>JAEEKU010000113.1 GCA_016282555.1 Methanomassiliicoccaceae archaeon | reverse complement strand
TACCGCCTCTGCCCGGACGGAGTGTACAAGCATCCGGATTTCGTCAAGTACAAGGAAGTGTCCGGCAAACTGCACGACATCTGGTATCCGTACGCCGATGCGGCCGAGGCGGTCGCTCTGGACGAAGCTTATCTGGACGTCACCGGGTCCGCCGGTTCCTTCGGAAAAGCCAGGGAGATCGCCCGCGCGATCAAGGAGCGCACCCTCTCCGAGGCGGGACTCACGTGCTCCGTAGGCCTGGGCTATTCCAAAGCATCGGCGAAGACCGCCAGCGAGGAGAAGAAGCCGGACGGGTATTTCGAGATACTTACGCCCGAGGATTTCGTGAATCTGGTAATAGACCGCGACGTCCGCGTCCTGTACTCCGCCGGACCGAGAACCGCGGAGAAACTTCACGGAGCAGGAATTTACACAGTCCGCGATCTCCGCGGCAGGCGCCGGGAAGCCGAAAAACTTCTGGGAAGCCACGGACGCCAGCTGGCCGATCTGGCTTTCGGGATCGACGAGAGGAAGGTGACGGAATACGATCCTCAGAGCGCGAAATCCGTCAGCCGCGAGATAACCTTCCAGAAGGACGTGGGAGATTACTCGTTCATCTCAGACGTTCTTTTTCTTCTGTCGGTCGCGGTCGCCGATCGCGCCGGATCCGCCGGACTGAGCGGAGGGGGAGTCGCGATTAAAATCACGTATTCCGATATGAGCACCGTCACCAGATCCAGGATCGTTCCCTATTGCAGCACCGCGCCGGAGATTCATTCCGAAGCCCTGAAAATGCTGAAAACCGTGAAAAAGAGCCCGGTAAGGCTGGTCGGAGCGGGAATCTTCAACCTTTCCGGAAAGAGATCCCGCCAGATGACCTTTGACGAGTTCACCGGTACGGAAAAGGATCCCTGCGCCCGGGTTCTCGAGGATATGCGCGTCCGCTACCGTTTCGATTTCGCGAACCATATGGATATGATACGCCGCGTCGATCAGCTTCACGGAATAGTGGAGCACATGCGCATTCAGAGCCTCAGATCTTCCGCGAAGGAATGATATATGCGCGTTTACGGGCATCGTCAGGCTTAAAAACGGGGAGAAGATGGCGTGAATATGTGCCCCTCGTTCGATCTTGACAGCATTCCGCCGCGCGAGATTTACGTTATAGATACAGAAACCACCGGTCTGAAGGGGGCTCCCGAGGATCTTGTTCTCGATATAGGAATATGCAGAGTCGATCTCGCAGGAGGCACGGCGGAAGACTGCTACAGCGCCGTGCTGGGGTACGAAGTCGACGAATGGAACGAGTATCTTACCAACGCGTGGATATTCAGCAACTCGGATCTGACTATCGACGACGTCGCTTCCGCCGAGAAATCCGCTTCGAGGGTCATCGGGGACGTGAGAAGGCTGCTGAGGGGCAAGAACGTAACGTCGTACAATACCGGATACGATTTCGGAAAATTCCTGTATCAGGAGCCGTGGAACATGAGGGGATGGTTCAACGAGTGCACCGATATCATGAAATCGGCGTCTCTGGTGTGCAAAATACCCAGCCCTTACGGCTACAAAGACTATCAGTATCCCAAGCTCGAAGCTGCGTACGGCATGATCACGGAGGGGGATCCGGCGGATCTTCACGGGAAGCAGGATCACCGCGCCCTGTCGGACGCCCGCGCCGCCTCATGGATCATGATCAGCATGTTCAGGAACGGCCAGTACCGCCCGCGAGGTCCGCCGGAAGAATTGTTTTAAGTTATGATTCGCATTCACCGCCGTCTTCGTACGACAGCGAGGTGATGAAACGGCAGACAGATATTGTCCGTACTGCGGGGAGCTGGTGCCTTCCAATTCCCTTACATGCCCCAAATGCTACAAGAAAATTCCTCCGGAGCCGGATAAGCCGGAGAAAACCGAAACGGGGAAGTCCGGCGGCAGCGGGAGCGGCGGCAAGACCGGAGGAGGTTCCGGCGGCATCGCGCTCATTCTCGCGCTCATTCCGGGCCTGTTCGGAGTCCTCGGCCTGGGAATACTGTATAAAGATCACTCGTCCCGCAGCGGACTGCTGTTCCTCGTGCTGGGGCTGCTGGTTTTCGCGGTGACGATTCTCATTCTGACATCGTCGATACCCATACTGAACATCCTGTTCGCGATACCCTTCGCGATATTCTACGGCCTGCTGTATCTGGGAAACGTCTTCATCACGATGGCTAAATCCCGTTAAACGGCGAACAGATCCGCCCTTATAAGCCGGGCGAGGAGGGACGAGGTCATCTGGCATCTCTCCAGCGCTCCCCTCGCCCCTCCGGTTCCGGCCGGATCGTCCGGCAAAATCTCTTTGTATGTTCCCGGGAGATCGCCCTCGATTCCGGTGAAGACCGAAACGGAAGGCAGAAGAGTGACCCTGCGGGCGAGATTCCAGGGTTCGAAGCTCAGATACCTTCCGAAAACCTCTCCCACGTCGAAAGACGTGCACTCTTTTCCCTCCAGTATCTTTCCCAGAG
>JAEEKU010000112.1 GCA_016282555.1 Methanomassiliicoccaceae archaeon | reverse complement strand
GTGGACCCATGGAAGCCCGAGAATATCCGCGAGCTCCTTCCCCGCCCTGACGTCGAAAGCGTCCCTCGTTCCGCAGGTATAGCATGTCACCGATTCGGCGTACTTCGAGGCGAGCGCGGCCACAAGGCCGGAATCCACCCCGCCTGAAAAGGCTACCCCGACTTTCTTCCCTTCGCATGCTTCGCGGACGGATTTTTCAATCGCCCGTCCGAGTGCTTCGTATTCCGCCCAATGAGATCCTCCGGTAACGGGGCTCACATTCCCGCGCGGTATAAATCCGTTGCCGGCCCGGGCGGCCCGTAAATCAGGAAGAATATCGCAAAATAATCCGCAGTATGCCTCTGGCCGTCCTGCCGCAAGGATCTCTGAAATGATTTCCCGGATTCATTTCGAACACCGTTTCTATCCCCCCGGATCTGAAATATTCATACATCCTGCGGGTTTTTTCCTCAGACGACGCGAGTACAGGATTAGCGGTCTCCGACTCTTTGTCCCCCAAAGACATATAGATCCTCTCCGGTCTGCACATCATTTCGTTCGATTCTGCGAATTCCGTGAAACCCGGAAACCAGAGGGAACCGGAAACGCATACCGCGCCCGAGAATAAACGCGTGCGGTAAAGAGAATAGAGAGCGAACAATCCGGCCAGGGAATATCCGGCTATGATGATCCTCGGGGGCTCCGCCGGCATCCTTCCCAGAATTTCCGGAATAACAACCTCCTCCAGCTGTCCGAGGTAAGCGTCCGCGCCGCCTCCGAACGGACCGTCTCTTTTCATAATACCGGGCGAGGGCCACGGAGAAAGATCGGCATTCCAGTCGAGACCGCTGACGGAAGCGAGGGAAAAATCGCTATCCGCCGTTCTTTTCACAGTTTCGTAAATCTTTTCCGCGCCGGACCCGGAAGAATTCAGAATCACCAGCGGGGACGCTCCGTCTCCGCAGCAGAGAAACACGTCCTTTCCCGAAATCCTGAAATCCATGATCGCTCACCGGAGCCCGCTTTCCATCCGGAGATCCTCTTCTTCATACCCGCGGTATCCAGAACTCCGAGGGCGAACCCTTTTCTTATAAGTTCTTCGGGAACGTATTCGTCGTATTTCTCGAAAACAGGGTTCTCGCCGGGATAAAGCAGATCCATGGGATCGAAATCCCGGGACGCTTCCTCTTTTACGGTTTCGAAAAATTCTTTCTCCCCGGCCTGCATGGTAAACTGGATGAAATACGGCCTCGAAGGGTTCATTCCTTTTATTCCCAGCCTCTTTCCGCATTTCAGTTTCAGAAACCTTTCCAGAGCCAGAAACTGGTATGTTCCCAGCCAGGGAAACAGAGCCCACATTTTTCCTCCGAGAGACACCAGCGGATGCCTGTCCATTCCGGATTTCCTGAAGGTCCCTCTGGCCTCCTCCAGCCTGCGGGCGGCGTTGTTCATGAGATACGGATAAACGCTGTCTTCGCCGAGAACCCCGCGCATGCGCTCCAGAATCTCCGTATGTATATCCCCGGGAACGTCCCCGAAATAAGCCGGAATATTCCCTTTGACCAGAGTGCAGAAGACTTCGCGCCGCTTATGATCGACCTCGTCCACGATCCACACCCTTCCGGCGATGGCGATTTTATCTCCGGGGGGAGGAGGCCTGACGATGGTTCCCAGTTCTTCGGAGCCCGCGCGGACCGTATATTCGATATTTTCCTGGAAAACGGCCAGAAACTTGTAGCTGCTTACGATCCGCTCTCCGGCCAGACCCGTTATCAGACCGCCGTTTTCCGTGACGCTGATATGATCTATAGAAACCAGATGCCTGAGAAGAATGCGGAAATCGTCTTTGGAAATGCGGCCGAATGCCGAAAGAGTAAGCACTCTGGAAGCGAGTTCGGCGGGAGTCATCTCCCCGCAGGAAGCGAGAGTGCTCATAGTCTGATGATACAGCAGCGAGAACGGCAGCTTTCCCGTTCTCGGAGGCTCCACGAAGCGTTTCTCGATGTAAAGCTGGATCAGCGATATTCCCTGTATGAGAAACCATGGAATTGCCTCGGGAAGCATGGATCTCGGTTCGGGATGTTCTTCGCGCATGACGAACCACATCTCGGGAGGGTTTCCCCTTCTGCCGGTTCTTCCCATCCTCTGCAGGAACCCGGAGACGGTGAACGGCGCGTCTATCTGGAACGCGCGCTCCAGTTTTCCGACGTCAATCCCGAGCTCCAGAGTCGCCGTGGCGCACACGCTCATAAGCGAATCGTCATCTTTCATCTCATCCTCGGCGCTCTCCCTGTAGGATGCGGAGAGATTCCCGTGATGGATTAAAAACCGTTCCGGCTCATGATTCGCCTCGCAGTACTGCCTCAGATTCTGGCAGACAGAGTCTCAGTCCTCCCTTGAATTAGTGAAAATAAGGCATTTCCTTCCGCGGGTATGCTCGAAGATGTACCCCAGCCCGGGATCCGCGGCCGCAGGAGCTTTGTCCGTGGGGGGCTCCGGATAAACGGGCCCGTCCGTTTCCTCCCCCGCCTGAGGCGCAGTTTTGAAAAAGTGCTCCACCGAAAGCCTCCAGACTTCTCTTCCGCCGTCGAATTCGGGTATTGTGATTCCCCTGCCGCTTCCGGCCGCGAGGAATCTTCCCGCTTCTTCCGGGTTTCCGATCGTTGCCGACAGACCGATTCTTCTGGGGCTGCATCCCGCCAGACGGCACAGCCTCTCGATAAGGCAGAACGTCTGTCCGCCGCGGTCCGAGCGGAGAAGAGAGTGGATTTCATCGATTACTATAAACCTCAGATCGCCGAAAAGCGAGGGGATCTCCGCATGCTTGCTTATCATCAGGGACTCCAGGGATTCCGGGGTGATCTGAAGAATCCCGGACGGTTTTTTCAGCAGTTTTCTCTTGCTGGTCTGCGAAGCGTCGCCGTGCCATTTTGTAACGGCTATTCCGGCCTCTTCGCACAGCGCTCCGAGACGTTCGAACTGGTCGTTTATCAGAGCCTTCAGGGGCGCTATATACAGAACCCCGACGGTGGAAGACGGATTCTCATCCAGAAGGGAGAGAATGGGAAAGAATGCGGCCTCGGTTTTTCCCGATGCGGTGGACGCCGTCAGAAGAACGTTGTCCTCCGTGTTGAATATGGCGTCTCCGGCGGCGTTCTGGACCGCGCGGAGCGATTTCCAGCGGGAACGGTATATAAAATCCTGAATAAAAGGCGAATATCTGGCGAAAACGTCCATGTTATCCCGGCTCATAAGGTGAATTCAAGATACTTCTCATCGGCATCGTTCGAAACCGCGTCGGATTCGGCGTAGGAGAACTCTTCGGAGCGAAGCAGCTGTTCCGGCGTCATATCCGGATTCTGCCAGAGGAGATCCATAAGCTCGATGAAATCGCGTATGACCTCGCGCGGAGTTATATTGGTGCCGGCACCGATCCTCTCGTATTCGATGCGTATGAAGCTTCCCAGTTCCGCGGTTCCGATTTTTTTCTCGTATCCGTAAAGGTCCGAGTGCATATCCGCCAGTTTCTCGCACAGAACCAGCATCTCCTCCGCTTTGAGAGGCTCGAGCCTTATTACCGGCGCCAGCAGATCCCTGTTTCCGGCCTTGGAGAATTTTCCCTCCGATAATCTGGAACTCAGCGCTTCGTAGCTGTATATCCCCCTGCGCCGGTCCTCCAGAGCCTGCGGGGTAGCCCCCATGAGAATGCCGAGATACTTCGACTTTCCCTGAAGCGCTTCGTTGTACATGGCCAGCATTTTTTCGTAGTTGTAGTGGCGGGTGATCGCGTTGGGAATCTTGCTTATGTTGACAAGTTCGTCGATCATCACCATCATTCCGGAATACCCCGCCAGTCTGAAGAAGACGGCGAACAGCTTCAGGTAATCGTACCAGTCGTTATCGCTGATGATGATGCTCACGCCCAGCTCTTCCTTCGCCTCTTTTTTCAGGGCGTATTCTCCTCTGAACCAGCGCAGCACTCTGTTTTTGGCTTCGTCGTCTCCGTCCAGATACGCATGGTAATAAATTGAGATCAGTCTGGAAAACTCGAATCCGTGAACGAGTTCGCTCACCGACGAAGCCACCGAGTAAATTTTCCTGTCGACGATCGCGGCCAGTTCCGGATCCCCGGGAGAGAGGCCGCTCTCCTGCAGGGCCGCGCTCCGGACGCTGCTGATCCAGCGATCCAGAACCAGGGGAAGCGCGCCTCCCTCCGGCTTCGTTTTGGTCGAAAGGTTGCTCATGAGCTCCCGGTACGTCGCGAGCCCCTGGCCGCCAGTTCCGGTCAGACGGCGTTCGGGAGACAGATCCGCGTCCGCCACGATGAATCCGCGGTCCATGACGTAATTGCGGATGGTCTGGAGAAGAAAACTCTTTCCCGAGCCGTACTTTCCGACTATGAAACGGAACGAGGAGCCTCCTTCGGAAACGATATCCACGTCGCGCAGCAGAGCCTGTATCTCGTTCTTCCTTCCCACGGCTATATAAGGAAGGCCTACTCTGGGCACTACGCCGCCCTTCAGAGAATTCAGGACGGCCTGGGATATTCTCTTCGGCACTTTTTTAT
>JAEEKU010000111.1 GCA_016282555.1 Methanomassiliicoccaceae archaeon | reverse complement strand
TTCCGCTCTTGATCCTGTCAAGCCGGGATCCGGCGGCGTAGTACCTGCAGATAACTTCCAGCGGGATGAGGTAATTCACAGTTTCCGTGGTGATTTTGCTGTAATCGCGGATAATGTCGACGCGCTCCACCCTCATGCGGTCTTTCGAAGGCTCGCTTATGAAATGATTCCGGATTCCTCTACTGCTGAGGATTCCGAACCAGTACTTCGCCGTTCTGCAGAGGGTTTCCCCTTTGTGGGGGATTTTGGAGGGAATTATCTTATCGAAAACCGAAATATTATCCGTATAAGCGAATTCCAGCGTATTTTCGTCTACTTTGTAGACCTCTTTGACCTTTCCGGTCATCAGATGTTCCATAAACGCCGGATATGAAAAGGCTTAGATAATAACTGCCGTCCGGAACGGACCCCGGACGGCACGGGTTTCATTCGTCGGGTACGAATTTGAATCCGTAATGGATTACTCCGCTGGCTCCGTCGGAATCCAGTTTTCTCAGCACCGCGCGGACCCTCATGCCGATTTTTATCTCATTGAGATCGGCGTCGGCTATCTGTCCGGTCACCATGACTCCGTCGTCGGTGCGGATCATCGCCGCCGCGTACGGTTTCAGCCTGTTGTTGCAGTCCGGGGCGTCGTATATCACGGTGAACGTGTAGATCTCTCCCTTCCTGCAGATGCTGCGGTCGGCCATTTTCCCGAGGCTCTGTCTCCTGCAGACCGGACAGAGGCTGCGTTTCGGGAAGTAGATTTTGCCGCAGTTCTTGCATTCGGAGCCTATCAGGTTGTACCTTCCGGGTATTTCTCTCCACTCTTTCGCTACAGATGCCATCAGATCGCCTCCAGTATGGAAACGGTTGCGACGGAGCCCGTTCCTCCGGTGCTCTGGGCAAGCCCGTATCTGGCGCCGGAGACCTGCCTCTTGCCGGCGGATCCTCTGAGCTGTTCGGAGATTTCCGCGATCTGGGCGACGCCGGTGGCTCCGATAGGATGCCCGCGCGCTTTGAGGCCTCCGGAGGTGTTTACGGTGACGCAGCTTCCTCCGAGCCTGCACTGGCCGTCGAGAACGGCCTTCCCGGCCTCCCCGCGTTTGAAGAAGCCGAGATCCTGGAGGGCCATTATTCCGGAGACGCTGTAGACGTCGTGGACTTCGGCGACATCAATGTCTTTAGCTTCGATCTTCGCTTTGGAGAACGCCTTTTTCGCGGCGGCCGAAGTGGCGCCGTACGAGGTGATATCCTTTCTCTGGAAGAGCGCTAGGCTGTCGCTCGCCTGCTCTACAGCGGATACCTTCACGAAGGAGTCGGTATGCTTTCTGGCTTCCTCGAGCGGGCACAGCACCAGCGACGCGGCCCCGTCCGAGATCGGGGCGCAGTCGAACATGCCGAGGGGACTGGCCACGTCCCCGGATTTCAGGACGGTGTCGAGCGTTATCTCCTTTCTGAACTGGGCATTGGGATTGAATGCGCCGTGATAATGGCTGTTGACGGCGAAAGACGCAATCTCCTCTCTCGTCGCGGTTCCGTCGTGGATCATGCGTCTGGCGATCATCGCATGGAGTCCCGCGAAAGTAATTCCCATTCCCGCCTCCCATTCCGCATCCGCGGTGGAATCCAGGATGGAGTTGATGCTCAGGTCGTCGAGGTCGGTCATCTTTTCCGCTCCCCCGACCAGAACTGTGTTGTGCATTCCGGAGGCGACCGCCATGACCGCTTCCCTGAACGCTACCGCGCCGGAGGCTCCGCCCGCCTCGATTCTCGTAGCGGGGATGTTGTTGCTAGCCATCCCGGAATAATCCGCGACAAGGGACGCGATGTTCTGCTGGTTGATGAAGCGTCCGGCCGACATGTTTCCGATGAACAGGCCGTCGACCTCGCTTCCGGACAGATTAGCGTCCTCGATCGCTTTCATTCCCGCTTCTATTCCGATGTCTCTGAAAGATTTGTTCCAGACCTCTCCGAATCTGGTCACGCCAACGCCGATTACAGCAACGTCTCTCATTTTTATCACTCCGGCATAACGATTTTTCCTTTGAATTTGGCATAAGTCCCGTAATCAACGTAAACGGGGTTCGAGATTATCTTCTCGAGGCTGGGAGCGTTTCCTTTTTTGCAATCTTTCATTGCGCCCGTGACTGTGCTGTC
>JAEEKU010000110.1 GCA_016282555.1 Methanomassiliicoccaceae archaeon | reverse complement strand
GCTGCCGGAGATGAACATAAGAGCGTTATACGGCCCGGATCTGAACGATAATCTTTCGGTTTTCATCTCCCTTCTTCATCTGGTCAGGGACGGTTTTATAGATATAATGCAGACGGAATACCCCGGCGGGGAGATACGTCTGGTGATACTCAGAGCCCCGGAGGGAGCAGCATGAATCCGAAATCCGCCGTAGAAGCCGCTTTGTTTTCAGCTTCGGGAAACCTGCGTATATCCGAAATCGCGGAGAAAACCGGGTTTTCCGACGAAGAAGTCCGTACCGCGATAATAGATCTCCGCAGGGAGTACGATTCGAGAGACTCCGCCATAATGATCGCCAAACTGGGCGGGGAATACAGGATGATGCTCCGCACCGAATACTCCGAGTGCACCGGAACCTTTTCGAAAGCGGAGATGACTCCGGGGATGATGCGCACTCTCAGCACCATCGCATACAACCAGCCGGTTCTGCAGTCGGAGCTTTTCAAGACCAGGGGTCCGCGCACCTACGAGGACGTTCCCGCGCTGATAGAGATGGGATTCGTCTCCGCGAAGAAGAGCGGCCAGACCAAGGAGCTCACGACTACCAAGAAGTTCTCGGAGTATTTCGGCATCGGCAGCACCCGCAAAGACGATATCCGCAAGTGGATCGAGTCTCAGGCGAAGAGCGTCTGATCCCGGCGGTTTTACCGTTTTCTCTATGAAAAACCAAGGATTATGATCCCGGGCCGGGGAAAAATCCGCGCACTGTTTAAGTACAATATCGGAATAGTTACCGCTTATGGGTGTTCTGTTCGGAACCAACGGAATCAGAGGCGTAGCCGGCGAGACTATCACCCCGAAATTCGCATTCCGCATAGGAAAAGCGATAGGTAAAGTGTACGGGGGAACCGTCGCCGTAGCTACCGATGCCAGATCCTCCGCGGACATGGTGCGCAGCGCGGTCGTGTCCGGGATAGCCGCCGCGGGGATCGACGCCGTGGAGCTGGGAATGCTGCCGACTCCCGCCCTCCAGTATTTCGTCAGGACCCATGACGGCATTTCCGGCGGAGCTGTGATTACCGCTTCCCATAATCCTCCGGAGTTTAACGGGATTAAATGCATCTCCTCCGACGGCACGGAAGCGCACCGCATGGAAGAGAGCAGCATAGAAGACGCGTATTTCCACGAATTCCCGAACGCCGATCCCGGTTCCACCGGGGAAATTTACTCTTACAGCGGAGCGGCCAGGGACTATGCGGATGCGGTGCTTTCCCGCGTCGATCGCGGAAAGATAAGGGAATCCGGATTCACGGTGTGCATCGACTGCGCCAACGGGGCGTCCTGCTACACCTCTCCCGCGGTTCTGAGCGGGCTCGGGGTCCGTACGATCTCTATCAACTCGGATCCGAGAGGCAATCCGGGCAGGGGAATAGAGCCGTCCGAGGACAATCTCGCCGATCTGATGAGCATGGTGAAGGAGACCGGAGCCGATCTGGGGATCGCCCATGACGGTGATGCAGATCGCTGCATTTTCATAACGCCGGACGGAAAATTCGTTTCCGGCGATCAGAGCATGGCTGTGATCGCGTCTTACGTTTTATCGTCCGCCTCCGGAAAGGTGGTGACTCCGGTGAACACGTCTTCCGTAGTCTCCGATACGGTCCGGGACGCCGGCGGAGAGATGGTGTATACCAGAGTCGGAGCCCCCGCGGTCGCCAGAAAGATGATCGAGTGCGGAGCGGTTTTCGGCGGAGAGGAGAACGGCGGTCTGATCTTCCCTGAAATGCAGTACTGCCGCGACGGCGCCATGACGATGGCTAAGATGCTGGAATGCGTCTCGGAGAGAGGCTCCCTCTCGGATCTCGTCCGCGGCCTTCCTGAGTATCATTCCGCCAAGATCAAGGTTCCGTGTCCCGATGATAAAAAGAAGGCTCTGAGCGATTTCTTCTCCGCGCGCGTCTCGGATCTGGAAACGGATAATACCGACGGAATCAAGGTTCTGTTCGAAGACGGATGGGTTCTTATGAGACCTTCGGGAACCGAGCCCGCGTACCGCATATTCTCGGAATCCCGCAGCGAAACAACAGCGCGCTCCAGGGCGGAAGAATACGCCGGAATGGCTGAGGAGTTTCTCTCGGAGAAACTCAGCTCCTGAGATTCTTCGTATGAATGGCCAGAACCTCGTTGATGAATCTGGCCGCCAGAATCGAGGTGATTCCAGAGGGATCAGCCGGCGGGCAGACCTCCGTCACGTCGAATCCCGCGAGCCTGTCTCCGATCATATTGATCGCTTTCTTCACGTCGATGGGAAGAAGCCCGAAAGGCTCCGGCGTTCCGGTTCCCGGGGCGTAGGCGGGATCGATCCCGTCGATATCCAGCGTAAGGTAGATCTTTTCGTTTTTCACGCTGTCCAGGGCGGTTTTTACCGCTTTTTCGATTCCCGTTTCCATTATCTCGTAAGAGCTGATGAATTTCACCGCATCGTCTCTGTCCAGCTCTTCCTTTCCTATGGAGCGGCATCCCAGGACGAAAACGTTGTCGGGGCCAAGATATTCGTACGCGCGTCTGGTTACGCAGGCGTGGCTGTTAGGCGTTCCGAGATATTCGTCTCTGGAATCCAGATGCGCGTCGATGGAAATCAGCGCGATGCCGTCTTTATCAAAATTTCTGACGATCGGGATGTTGACCGTATGCTCTCCGCCGATGGCGACGGTGAATTTTCCGTCCCGGACAGCGGGCCCGACGCAGAAGTCGACTTCCGTGAACATATCCTCCGGAAGGACGAAATCGTCGCAGTTCCCGAAATCGTGGATGTTTATCTGCGGCTGGTTTATGCCGTGCTCGAAATGGATTTCTTCAAAATTATATGATGCTCTCCTGATCGCGGCGGGAGCCTCTCTGGCCCCCGCTTTGAAACAGGATGTGTGATCGTACGGAATTCCGTATATCACGGCGTCAGCTTCGTCAAACTCCGATTCAGCGCCCGCGTACGAAATTCCGAAAGCCGTTTTATCCCCTCAGAGGAACTTGTATCTCCCCATGGCGACGAGGTAGAGCAGTTCCGCTCCCTCCTCGATCTTCTGTTCAGCGTCGCTGTTGATTGCGATGGAGAGATTCTCGAATGTTTCCAAATCCATGACAAGAGCTTCATCGCCGTTGATAGAAAGGATCTGGCCTTTTCTTTTGTCTATCATGGGGACCTGGACTTTGGTGCTGACGGGTCCGACGATGGATTTCTTGGCTCCGGTGAATATGCTCACGGCGTCGATGTTGGCTTTGGCCGATCCGTGCTTCCCGGGCTTGGATGTTGTTATTTTGACGATCTTGCAGGGTTCCTCGTCGACGTTGACGTATCTTCCCTCCTTCAGTTCTCTGATTTCTTTCATCTCCCACATCGTATCACTTCCTATGTGCGTTCCGGCATCTTCATGGCCGGTAGTTCACTCCCCTGGGGGCAGTGTATACATACAGGCCGAACTCAGTTGCGGACCTCATGTTATCGCACACCCGTATGCGGTGACCATTTTAATAGTTGCTTTTTTTTGCACACTGGATACGGAAAAAGCCCGTTCCGGAATCTATTATTTCCCGAGTCTGGCGATGAAATCCGGAATCTCCTCTTCGAAATCGGCTCCGTAGAGAGGGTCCGTCCCGGCGAGGTATGTTCTGCGTATGCTTCCGTACGTGAAACCGACGGCGATCTCCGCCGATTCGAAGAACGGTATCCCTCTGGTCATGGCTCCGACGGCCGCCGAGCTGAAGATATCTCCGGTGCCGCAGTAGCTTCCGGGCACGGTCTCGTGCAGGAAATATTTCGTTATCCCGGCTTCGCGGTCCGCCGCCGCCGCGCCCATGCGTCCGTCTTCGCGGCGCACTCCGGTGAGGATGATCTTTCCCGGGCAGAATCCGGAGAGCCCCGAGAGAAGACGCTCTACGAACTCTTCGCTGTGGGGTCCCGGATCGCACTCTTCCCCGAGCATGAGGCAGGCTTCGGTGACGTTCGGTTTTATCACGTCCGCTTCCGAGCAGAGCCTTCTCATGCAAGCGGGGAAATCCGGTCCGAAAACGGGGTATAACCTGCCGTCGTCCGCCATTGCCGGATCGACGAATATCATCGTCTCATCGTTCCTGAAGCGTCTGATCGCATCGAGGGACACGTCTATCTGCTCCCTGTTTCCGAGAAATCCGGTGTAGATCGTATCGAAGCCGAGGCCTATCGACTCCCAGTGATCCATTATCTTCCTCATCTCGGACGTGAGATCCCTGAAAGTGAACCCGCCGATTCCGGTGTGGGCGGAGAGAAGAACGTTGGGCAGAACGGTGCATTCCAGTCCGGCGGACGATATCACCGGGAGGGCGACGGTAAGGGAGCACTTCCCGAAACAGGATATGTCGCTTATCGCGAGCACGCGTTTCTGTTTTCTCATCTCTGTCACGGCCGTTTATGCTTTCCTTTCCTGCGGCCGGGGGATTTCCGGGGTTTTTTAGGGGGATCCGGATACTTTCTGCGGATCTCCTCCGCCCTTTTCTCAAACTCTTCTTTCAGAACATCTCCGCGGAATTCCCCGCGGTACAGATCTATTTTGGCCGCGGTCAGCGCTTTTCCGGCGAGAGCGCGGGAGATCTTTCCCCTCTGCCAGTACGGCGCCCTGTGAATTTCGGCTTTCTGATAGATGATTCCGTGCTTCGGAGGCTTTTTCCCGGATCTCAGATGGCGGAACATCGCCTTTTCGGCGCCGAGAAGCTGGATCGTGGAGGAAGGCAGGGAGGCGAGTCTTTCCAGTCCTCCCGCCAGCGACACCATGCGTGCAGACAGAGGGGCTCCGAGAAGGGCGCACATGTTCGGGCAGGTCTCCGACACGATGCCTTCGATATACTCCTCTGTGCTCTCTTTATCGTCGTACAGCCTGCAGAGGGTGTCCGCCAGATCCTGCACCGCTCTCATGTCCTC
>JAEEKU010000109.1 GCA_016282555.1 Methanomassiliicoccaceae archaeon | reverse complement strand
CGCGATGGCGGCCGTGGAAGAACGCCGTGATGTGGAATCCGCACCTGTTCACGTAGAAATGTATGTTCCGCTTCTCGAAATACGGGGTGCATGTCTCCCACACCCTCACCTGCGGGTACGCCCGCTCGATGGCGCGCCAGGCCTCGTACCCGATCCCTTTGCTGTGCTCGCAGGGAGATACGAACAGGATCTGCAGATCGCCCCTGTCTCCGGCCACTGACACTATGGCGCCGCCGACGGGCCTCCCGTCCTTCATGATCCTGTACGCCGTGCCTTCGTCGATCGATTTCTCTATGGTAGCCCTCGAGATTATCTCCCCCGGCTCCTCGAAGTGGTCATCCTTCAGGCCGAACTCCTCCGTGGCACCGTATCTGAAGGCCTCCTGGTTGTCCTTTATGAACTTCTCGCGATCGTTCTCTTCCAACGGCTCCAGAGTTATTGGCATAATGATCCGTAACCAAACCCCGGTTATATAACCGCAGTCCGCGCCGAATACCGGAATCTCATGACGGGCTTCGCCGGCACGAGAGAACGTTCCCTCGGATCGCCCAGACGCGTCTTCGCTCCTCAAACCGGGAAAGCCACTTGATCATAACCTCCGCGGTTCCCGGATGGATCGGTTTCGCCGACAGCCTGAGATACTGCTTCCTGACGTTCATAATGCTGTTGTCGTCGTCGATCTCCCTGAGTATGTGGTTCACGCCCTCCGGGGCATAGCAGGTGACCTCCGGAATATCCCTGATCGAATCCAGAGAGCGGCAGTCCGCGGAAAGATCGGCCGTTCCGGTCACGGCCAGAATAGGCTTCCCGTATTCCCTGAGCATCTCCGCGTAATCGTCCGATGTGTAGGAAAGATGCTCCCTTATCCACTTGGCGCTCATCTTCACGCCCTTGAAACGTATGATATCCGCATCCGTGTTCAGACATCTTTCGAACAGCTCGTCCTGCCTGGCATCCGTCTTGTCCTGAGATGCCGCTCTGCGGAGAATTGCGCCGGTTATTCCCTTCTTCTCTGCGGACTGCTCCCCCGCCAGCCTGCTCTGGTAGCGGAGAGCGTCTTTCAGACAGACAGCCGCGCCTCCGAGCAGCATAAGGCCGGCGGTTTCTTCCTTTCCGGACAGCAGCGTCGCGATCATCGCTCCCTCGGAGTGCCCGCATACTATTACTTTGTCCTCATCGACGTAAGGAAGCGATTTGACGTATCTCGTCACCGATACGGCGTCATCCGTGAAATCGCTCAGACCGGCGCCTTCGAAATCCCCGGAAGAGCGGTGCGTCCCCCTCTTGTCGTAGCGGATGGTTACGAACCCCTGCTCCGCGAACATATCCGACAGGCTCCGATAGATGTTCATCCTGCTTCCGGGGCCGTTCCCGTCCCTGTCCAGCTTGCCGGTGCCCATGATTATCACGATCGCCGGCCTCTTTCTCTCCTTGTCCGGATACGCTATCGTCGCGCCCAGCGATACGGCGCCCGCCACGGTAATTTCTTCCTCGTTTACTGCCATCGCAATCCTCCTCCGCAGGTGCTGAAACAAACGAGACGCTCCTCAGTCTTCCCCCGTCCTGGGATCCGATGTATCTGTTCAGAAGATCGGCGTATTCCTTCAGGAACTCGTCGAATCTCTCGTCCGACAGACGAAGCATGCAAGTCCTCAGGCAAAGCCTGTCTCCGGCCGGATCGTCTCCATCGTACCGCTCGAACCTTCCGTACAGCGACATGAGGAACTGGTAAGACGAATCGGCGATGTCCGCGGTCTCGGCGGACCACCTCTCCGCGTTCACGGCCAGAAGCCTCTCGGTGCTTCCTCTTATCTTTCTCTCCTCCTTCACGGACAGTATCCCGTCGTCTACCAGACGGCCGATATGGCGGTACAGCGTGGGAACCGGAATATCTCCGAGGCCTTCGGATATCTGTTTTGCCGTAGCGTCCCCGTGTATCTGGAGATACTGCACTATCCTCAGCCTTACGGGATTGGAAAGAATGTCGGAGAGCCTCACGTTCACACCTTTATCAATTTTGATTTTATTATTAATAATGATAACAATTGTATATACGGTTTGCGGCTGAAGACGGGATCTCGTCCCTGAAATCAGAAAACCGCGCCGGATCTTATGAAAGCAGTATTTAAACCAGTTTTCATAAGCCCGGTTTTATGTAAATAATTTACATAAGGAACCGGTTATGAAAATGAGTATTTAAACTGCTTTCATAAAAACTAAACAATAAAAATACAGGACGCTTTTATTATACAATATGGGCGAGACCAGATTCAAATCGAAGATATCAGGAGAGGCCAGAATATCGGATCGCGGCTTCTACGCCTATTTCCAGCCGCACGATCTGCCCTTTAAGTAAATCTGTCTCCCGCAGTCCGCAAAGCATGCAGCGAGGCCCTGATGGCGCTTTCCCGTCTGGACGGAAGAGCGTCCGATATGCCTCCGGAAGAACGCAACACATTCCTCATGAACTTCACTCTTAAGAGTCCGTGCACAGCTCGTCCATAGAAGGCACAACGTCCGCTTTGAGCGACATGTTCCTGCAGGAAGCAAAGGATGTCGGCGAATCCGTCAGACGCGATCCTCCGAGAGGAGTTCGCCAAGGCGGGACTCGAGGGCAAGGTCTGGCAGTACTTCACCGTCGTCCCCGACTACCGTTCCACCGGAGTCCGCGACGGAAAGCGTCTCTGGGACTGGCCCGTCATCATCCGTGCCGTCAACACCAAGGAT
>JAEEKU010000108.1 GCA_016282555.1 Methanomassiliicoccaceae archaeon | reverse complement strand
GGGCGGAAAACCGCGCTCTGAATCTGGATGCTGACACAGCATCCGGAACCTGCGCCGGGGGACTGGATTCCGCTCTGGCGAGAATCGCTGATTTTCTGATAAAAGAGCCGCGCGAGAAGAAAAAGGGAACCGTGAACGTTCTGGGAGTCAATATTCTGACCAAGGACTGGATCTCCGTCAGGGAAGAATTCGAAAATGTCCTGGGACTGATGGATCTCGATATCATCTGCTTCCTGGGCGCCGGGTGCACCTCGGATGAGATCAGAGCGTCGGCCGGCGTCGAATACAACATCGTGCTGTCTCCCGAATACTGCGGGAAGACGTCTGAGTATTACGAGAAAAAATACGGCATAAAGCCGATCGGCCTCGGTTACGCGCCGGTCGGATTCGATGCGATGCTGGATCTGATAGACGAGATCTCGAAAGTCACGGGAAAAGACAAAACCTCCGCAGTTTCGTATGTGCGCCGTTTTATGAAAAGAGCGTACGGATGCATGCGCTCCTCCCGCATATCCGTCAGAGGAAGATCTTTCGCCGTCGATGCGGATCCGTCCGTAGCGTATCCTCTGACGAAATGGCTCTTCGAGTCCCTCTCCATGGTGCCGGCTTCCGTCAGACTGAACGGAGAGAGGAATACGGCCGCTGAGGAATTACTTTCCACATTCTTAGAACAAAACGATTTGAACGATCGTCTCGGGGCCGGAGTCCCGGATTACGTCGATACTGTGATCTGCAACGGTAACACGGCGCAGTTATACGAGCTGTCGGGGCATTGCAGAAGGGGAGTGGACGTATGCTTCCCTTCGATACAGAATGTGGATTTTCGCGAATCCCCGGTGCTCGGATGCAAAGGCGCCCTCTACCTTCTGGATCGCATCATGAAAGCAGTCTGAACAAACGGAGCGCCGGCTGAAATTAAACGAAAGTGATCTGATGAACAGCAAAATGTTAATCGCGGTTATTGCCATCGTAATTATCGCGGGAGCGGGGGTCGCGGCATTCCTGCTTCTGAACGGCGGGGATAAAGAAAAAACTCCCGTGGATTACGGCGGCGAACTCAAAGTATACGGAAACGCCAACGAAGACAGCGTCATAGACGATGCGGATATCGATTTCGTGAATGCGGTAATCAAAGGAGACAAGAAAAGAACCGAATTCTGCGATGCGAACAAAGACGGAAAAGTCGATTCGAAAGATGTCGATCAGCTTAAAAACATGATCAACCGGAAAGACGGAACCGTCGTCTATTACATCGACGGGGCCGAAAACGTCAGCAACGTTACGCTGCCCCTCAAAACTTTCGTAGTTTTAGCCAACTCGCCCCAGCTTATGGCCAATGCGGTCGGGCTGAAATACCCCGCGATTCTGGCGTACACGAAGACAGATTCCATAGTATTCAAGAACTTCGAGGGAGCGGCCGTGATATCGGACGGTCTCAGCAATTTCGAAACAGTAACGTCCAACGGCATCCCCGACGCGGTTATCGTGGGAAGCACCACCACATGCTCCGATGAAACGAAAGCGCTGTACGACAAAGCGGGAGTGGACATCATCCATATCGCGGGAATGGACAGCAAGGAGAGTTCCTCTTCGGCGCTGACCCTGGGGTACCTGTGCGGATACATAGAGCAGTCCCAGAAATACTCCAAATGGTGCCACGATATGCTGGACGAAATCGAAAAGAAAGTCGCGACAATAGACAGTTCCAAACGCCACACCGCGCTCATCTGGTACGGCGCGCAGGCATGCGCAGGAATCGGGGGATCGTCCGGAGGACAGTACACCGAAGCGCTGGAGTTCGCGGGAGCCAAGTCCGTCGCGGACTGGGAGAACTACAGAGTCCTGAATGCGGACAACAACACATGGCTTCTGAATTACCACAACGAGTACATGGTCAGAATTTACACCATGGGATACTCCGTCGACGACTCCGCGCGCCAGGCAGTGTACGATAAGTACGCGCAGCTGATCGATCAGACGGACGCGTATAAAGCCGGAAACTACTGCGTCATCGATTTCACTCTTCCGCAGATTTTAAGAATCGCCTACATCGCCGAATACATCTATCCCGAGGTATTCGGATCCGGCTACGGCGACGGCTGGCACCAGAAGCTTCTGGATCTCGAGGGAATTGACTACAAAGCCAACGGCCAGTTCCTCTGGACAAAAGATAAAAAGGCCTGAAACAGAGGGGGTACCCCCTCATCCTTTACGGTATAATGCGCGGATATCAATACAATCTGCTTACGGCAGTTCTGCTGATGGCGTTCACGGGAGCGATAGTAATCGCCATAATGAACAACAAAGGGATCGATGAGGTTGTAATCTGGTCGTCAGCGGGAATAATTGTGTCTCTGACGTGCATCATATGCGGCTGCATAATATACAACGAACGCACCTCTAATCTGACCAGATACCGCGACAAATATCTGGGCGGAGGATCGGACAAGGATTTCTTCAGCAATTACAAGGCCAGCGTGAAAATCAGACTGGCCGTGATAGGGATGCTGATAGCCCTGGTTCTGATCTTATGCATGCTTGAGCTGTCGGTCGGCGTGAACTATTTCAAAATGACGGATGTGTTCAGGCTGATCTGGCAGCATCTTCAGGGAATGGAATACGAGCCCGGCACGCCGGACTGGTGGGGAGATCTGATCCTTTGGAACATCCGCCTTCCCAAAGTGCTCGTGGCGATCATCGCCGGCATGGCTCTGGCCATCGGCGGCGCCGTGATGCAGAGCGTCGTGAAAAACCCCCTGGCTGATCCTTATACGACGGGAATCTCCTCCGGCGCGGTTTTCGGCGTCTGCTTAGGCCTGATTCTCGGCCTGACGGTAGGCGGCACCGGACAGTTCGGACTCATACTGAACGCGTTCTTGTTCAGCCTGATTCCGGCTGCGGTTATGATCATGGTATCCCGCATCAGCAGCAGCTCTCCTGTGACCATAATATTAGTCGGAACGGCCGTTTCTTCCATATTCGGATCGTTCAGCACGCTGATAATGTCGATCGCGGACGAATCGTCGCTGAAAGAAACTTTTGTCTGGGAAGTCGGCTCGCTGGCCGGGGCAGGATGGAGCTGGATTCCCCTGATGTTCACGATAACTCTGATAGGCTCCGTGTTCCTGTATTTCACATCCAGCAAACTGAACCTGCTGATGACCGGCGACAACGAGGCTAAAGCGTTAGGATTAAACGTGGACAACTACCGGATGCTGTGCCTCATCCTTCTCTCGTTCATGACAGCGTCGGTAGTCAGTTACATAGGAATCATCGGCTTCCTGGGCCTGGTAACCCCGCACATAATACGCATGTTCATAGGCAGCGATACCAGATACGTTATTCCGGCATCCGCCGTCTTAGGCGCTGCCATTCTGTTGGCCGCCGATTTCATAAGCACCAACATAGGAATCAACGATCTTCCGGTAGGGGTGGTCATGTCGTTCATCGGAGGCCCGATGTTTCTGCTGCTGGTTATCAGAAACCGCCGGGAGGTGTGGGATCGATGGACGACGGCGAGTTTATCAGAAAATACCGCAGAACGGGAAAGAAAAAAATCCTTATCGTCGCGGCCGTGCTGATCGTCGCGGTGCTGGTTTCGCTGCTGGAAATATCGTTCGGACCCTACAATATAGATTTCTTCCGCGCGTACGAAGTGTTTTTCAACCATCTTTTCGGCCATCCTTCGGGAGGCACCGACGATTACGTGGTATGGGAAAAATCCGTTCCCCGCATGATCGCGGTTCTGACCGCCGGATCGGCTATGGGAGTGTGCGGAGCCGCGATGCAGAGCACCCTGAAAAACCCTCTCGCCGATCCTTATATCACGGGTATCTCGTCCGGAGCCAATTTCGGAGTCGCGCTGGCAACGATCGCGGGCATATTCATCATACCGGGAATAACCGGGGATCTCGGACTGATTCTCAACGCTTTCCTGATTTCGCTGGTCCCCGCTCTGGCAATAATATCGCTGAGTTCTCTCAGACGCAGAACCGGCCCCACCACGATGATACTGATAGGCATAGCCGTGATGTATCTGTTCGGCGCCTGCACGACAATGCTGAAGCTTACGGCATCCGATGAATCCTATGCGACGGTCTTCGCCTGGTCCCTCGGAACGCTGGGAAGCATCACGTGGAAGACTGTGCCGTTTCTGGTTTCGGCGTCCGCCGCGGCCGCCGTCCTGTTCTGTCTGATGAACGCCCGCCTGAACCTGCTCTCCGATAACGACGATTTAGCTCTGACTTCGGGCCTCAGCGTCAGACGGGTCAGGCTGATCAGCATCTGCGCCGTTTCTCTTACGACGGCTACCATCGTCTGTTTCACCGGAACGATTGGATTCGTCGGCCTGGTGGCGCCGCATATCATGAGAATATTCATGGGATCGGATAACAGATACCTGATTCCGGCATCGGCTGCCGCGGGAGCCTTCATTCTGGCGGCGGCGGACTGCATAGCCATAGAGATAACGCCCACCGGCCTTCCCGTAGGGGTGATCACCTCCATCATAGGCGGACCGGTTTTCGTATACATACTTATCAAACAGCATAAACGCACATGGAACCGAGCTGATACGATGGAACTGAACATAGATAATCTGAGTTTCGGGTACGATGAAAAACCGGTTTTGAAAAACATTTCGATAAAAATCGACGGACCTCAGTTCGTATCGGTATTGGGTCCGAACGGAGTCGGGAAATCCACCCTGATCCATTGCATCAACAGAATTCTGGAACCGACATCGGGAAACGTGTATATCGACGGGAAGGACGTGAAGGAGTATCCGCTGAAAGAACTGGCGAAAATCATCGGTTACGTGCCGTATTCCTCGCAGACCTCTTTTCCTATGTCGGTTGTCGACACGGTAATGCTGGGAAGATATCCGCACTCCGGAAACAGGAGGACCGATGAGGACCTAAAAATCGTCCATTCGGCGATAAAGCTGATGGGTATCGAGGACCTTTCGATGAGGATGTTCAACGAGCTTTCGGCCGGACAGCACCAGAAGGTCATGCTGGCCAGAGGGCTGGTGCAAGGATCAGGCATACTGCTGCTGGACGAGCCCACGTCCAATCTGGATATAATGCATCAGATGTCGGTCGCCCACCTTCTGAGGGATCTCGCACATAAAAAAGGAATAATGATCGTCATGATCTGCCACGATCTGAATATCGCGTCCAGATACTCGGACAGGCTCATTATGATGCATGACGGGAGCATCTATGCGGACGGGACGCCGGAGGAAGTTCTGACATCCGGAAACATACAGCATGTCTACGGCGTCCGTTCGGAGATCATCACATACGAGGGGAGACCGCATATGCTGGCCAGCGACAGCGGCATAAATCCGCTGATCGAAGAATAACTGTCTCGCGCGTTCTCCCCCGGACTCTTGTTCGGCACGAAATGCCGGCCGCCGCACTGCGATGAAAATATATCTAAAAAATGGGATGCGCCGGGCGATATTATGACCGGTGACAAAGGAAGAGACAAAGTGGTTCTGGCCTACTCCGGCGGACTGGACACCTCGGTGGCAATCCGCTGGCTGCAGGAGCAGTACAACCTCGACGTTATCGCTATCGCGATCAATGTCGGACAGCCCCCCAGCAAAGACGACATCGTCGCCCGCGCGTTAAGAAACGGCGCGATAAAATCCGATTTCATAGACGCCACGGACGAGTTCGTCTCGGATTACGTCTGGCCCTCGCTCAAAGCAAACGCGCTCTACCAGGACGTGTATCCCCTCAGCACCTCCATCGCGAGACCCCTCATCGCCAAAAAACTGGTGGAAGTAGCCAACAGGGAAGGCGCGAAATACATCGCCCACGGATGCACCGCGAAAGGAAACGATCAAGTGAGATTCGACGTGGGAATCGTCTCCCAGAACCCGGAGCTGAAAATAATCGCTCCGATGAGGGAATGGGTAACCACGAGAGAGAAGGAGATCGAATACGCAAAAGAGCACGGCATTGAAATAATAGTGAAGAAAGAGAGCCCCTACTCCAGAGACGAGAACCTCTGGGGAAGCTCCTGCGAATGCGGAATACTCGAAGATCCCTGGGAGGAGCCCCCGGCCGACGTCTGGGAGAACACCACGGATCCGGAAAAGGCCCCCGACACTCCCAGATACATAGAGATCGGATTCAGAAAAGGAATTCCCGTATGCCTCGACGGAGTGAAAATGAAGGGAGCCGATCTCATAAGAGAGCTCGACAAAATCGCAGGAAGCCACGGAGTGGGCAGAATAGACCACGTGGAGGACCGTCTCGTCGGAATCAAGAGCCGCGAAACCTACGAATGCCCCGCCGCGGTTACGCTCATAACCGCCCACAAAGCTCTCGAAGCGATGACTCTTCCCCGCGATACGATCGAATTCAAGCGCGGAATAGAGCAGAAATACTGCCAGCTCGTATACGACGGACTCTGGTTCGGAGGGCTCATCGAACCTATCCAGGCTTTCATCGACAAGACGCAGGAATTCGTCACGGGAACCGTCAGGGTAAAACTGTACAAGGGAACGGCTGCCGTCGTGGGAAGAAAATCGCCCTATTCCATGTACGATACCGGACTCAGCACATACGCGGAGGGAGACAGCTTCGATCACAAGTCCGCCACCGGATTCAGCTACGTATGGGGACTTCCGGGAAGAACCGCCGCGAGAGCCCATTCCGGAAAGAAGTGATCATTTGCAGCAGGCGCTCTGGTCAGGAAGATTCGAATCCGGAATGGACGATTCGACTCTGGATTTCACTTCGTCTCTGGATGTCGACTCGCAGCTGGCGTTTTACGACGTCCTCGGATCGCTGGCTCATGTGAAAATGCTGAAAAAATGCGGGATCCTCCCGGAAGAGGACTGCGATGCGATAACCGGCGGTCTCAAAGAGATCCTGTCGGAGATCGAAGAGAACAGATACGCTCCCGACTACTCTCTGGAAGACATCCATACGAACATAGAGTTCACTCTGACCTCCAGGATCGGCCCCGCCGGGGGCAGGCTGCACACAGGCAGAAGCCGCAACGATCAGGTCGCGACAGATTTCAAAATGTACCTCAGGGACAGGATACTTCTGGCCGCGGACAAGCTCGACGGTCTTATAAAGTGCCTGGTGGACATCGCCGCGGACAACGGTAACACGCTGATGCCGGGATTCACCCACATGCAGCACGCCCAGCCGGTTTCGCTGGCGCAGCACATGCTCGCCCACGCTTTCAGATTCTCCCGCGATGCGGACAGATTTCTGGACGCTTTCGAAAGGATGAACAAATGCCCCCTGGGCGCGGCGGCGCTGGCCGGCACCACGTATCCCGTGGACAGGCGCATGACGTCTGATGCCCTCGGATTCAGAGAGCCTACTGAAAATTCCATGGATACCGTCAGCGACAGGGACTTCGTTACCGAAATCGCATATTGCGCGGCGCAGACCGCCATCCACCTGTCCTCTCTGTCGGAGGAGCTGGTGATCTGGTCGTCCCAGGAGTTCGGATTCGCGGAAATGGACGACAGGTATACCACGGGATCGTCCATAATGCCCCAGAAGAAGAATCCCGACATCGCCGAGCTTATCAGAGGGAGAACGGGAATCTCCGCCGGCGCACTCGTCAGCATGATGATGACCACCAAAGGCCTCCCGCTCACCTACAACCGCGATCTGCAGGAAGACAAGAAACCCGTGATGGAATCCCTTTCCTCGGTGATCTCCTGCCTGAACATCATGGCCAGAGCGATCTCCACCACGAAGTTCGACAAGAAGAGAATGGAAGATGCGACCAGAAAAGGACAGATAAACGCCACGGATCTGGCGGATTATCTCGTCTCCAAAGGGATTCCCTTCAGGGAAGCGCACGGAATCGTAGGCGCCGCCGTGAGGCGCAGCATCGAAACCGGAAAGAATCTGGAGGATATGGAGCTGGAGGAGCTCAGAACATTCTCGGACAGGATCGGTCCGGACGTCTACGGCATCCTTCCCGTGGAAAAATGCATGGAAAGACGGAACTCCTACGGGGGAACCTCTCCCGGCTCCACCGACGTCCAGATGTCCCTTGCCATAGAGCAGATGATGCAGAGAGACGAGAAGATCCGCCAGGAATCCCTTTTCATAAAGGAATGCTGGAAGAAACTCAGAGAATAAACGGCTTAATCAAACCTCTTTTTTCATTTCCCGATCAGCCCCGGCTCCGGCCCGGAACCGCCGGACAATATCATATATCCAGAAGTCCATCCGTGCCGGCGTAGAAGGGGACCGCATTATGAAGCCGATTATTATAGTCGCGGCGATCGCGATTCTTATCGCGGCTGCCGCCGGAGTTATACTGCTTTCAGGCAGCAATCCGGACAATGACAAACCCGAACCTCCGCCTCCGGCAGACCTCTCCGGATCAGTTTCCGGAACGGCCTCCCAGTGGGCGTATTTCGGCGGAGATATGAACAGTTTCGGAGTCACGGACTCTGTAACTCCGGTTGCGGAGAAAGACATTAAACTTCTGTGGAAAGTGAACGATCCGGTGGATGCCGGAAGCATGACCTGGAAAACCCCGAGCTCGGCCATATGCGTGGGGGATAAATGCTACTATTACAGAGGAAGCGACTCGTCCCTGTACTGCGCCGAACTCGCCACCGGAAAAACCGTCGCGAAAGCCTCGTGCCCCTCGTCTTCCGTATACAACATGGCTATTGGATACGGAGACGGGAAAGTGTTCGTATGCACTCTGATAAACCAGAACACGGTGCTGAGAGCGTTCGATTCGGAAACTCTCAGGCCTCTCTTCGTATCGGAACCCGTTTCCCGCGGAGAGGTTCAGGGCCCGGTCGTGTACTACGACGGAAAGGTATTCTTCGGAACCTACCTCGGCGATTACGCGTGCATTTATGCCGACGATATAGATCCGGCAAGAGAGGACGAGACTGCAGACACCGCCTGGATCCTCAAAGCCGACGGATGGTACAACGCGTCTCCCGCGTTCTTCGGAGACCGCCTGGTGATCGTTCAGAGGGGATTCGAGACTCTCGGCGCTACCGCGTACATGATCGATGCCGATTCCGGAGCTATAATCGACACGGTTTCCTTCGACAGGGAATACTCCTCTTCCGGAGCCGCGTTTTACGAGGGAAGAGTGTACATCCCCTTGAACAAAGTGATCGACCGCACGATCGAGAATCCGGACGAGAATACGCCGGAGCATCTCTCGATACATTCCTTCGCCGTCGGCGAGGACGGGTTCGCGAGATCCTCCGAAAAAATCTGGGAATCCGGATGCAGCTGGGGAGGCACCCAGTCGGTCCCGGTTATCTGGAACGGAACCCTGTATATAGGAGGGGGCGGAAAGGTTCTGGGATCCGACGAACCGTTCTGGATCCTGGATCTGGAGAAAGACGGAACCATGAAAACCAGAAAAAGCCTGGATTATCTCAAAACCAAGTCCACCGCGTCCGTCACGACCGCGTATTCCTCCGAAAGCAACGGATATGCGGTTTACATTTACATCATAGAATACGGCCATGTGAACCAGGGAGAGCCCGCGGACAGCGCCAGCGGATATTCCGATGTTTTCGTGATCAAGGATTCGAAAACGGAGGGAACAGAGACGGCCGCCCGGTTCAGACCCGTTCCCGAGCAGTTCGCGTTCCAGAGCTTTTCCGTCTCGGAGGGTGGATACCTGCTGATCAGAAACGACTCCACCCTGTTCTGCTACGGCCCGGGATCCGGATACGCGCCCTCGGATCTCGTAACCGCTATAGACAGATTCGTCTCCATGTCCGAAAACGGCCATACGAGCTACGCCGATTTCCAGAGGATAGTATCCAGATACTACGATATGTCCGAAACCCAGAGAAAACAGGTATCCAATTTCGATAAGCTCGCGGATCATTGCGCCACAGTCACGCTGGATCTCGGCCAGGAGAAGAAAACCGTGACCGTTCCCAGAGGCGCCTGCGCCGTTCTGCCGGAAATACCCGTTCCCGCCGGAAAAATCCTTACCGGATGGACGTCAGGAGGAAAGCAGTGGATCCCGTACCTGGATGCCGTAACTGGAGATATGACCGCCTCGCCAGTATTCGAAGACTGCGTCATCGTGACCGCGGATCCGGGCAACGGGGAGAAAACATCCGCAGTCAAGACTTACAAGGGCGGCATTCTCCCGTATATCAGAGAACCGGCAAGAGAGGGATACGCGTTCGGCGGCTGGTTCAGCGGCGATACCGAATATGTTCCTATGAGATCGATCGTAAACGCCGATACTTCCCTAGCCGCTAAATGGCTGAAAATCAGCGTTCTCTCGTTCGATTCCGACGGAGGATCTGACGTTACCGGCGAATACACGGCGGTGTACACCAGACCTCTGGGCGATCTCCCCCAGGTCGTGAGATCCGGATACTCGTTCAACGGATGGTACTACGGAGACGTCCTGTACACGTCAGATACCATATACATGTTCGAGGAGGGCATAACCCTGAAAGCCGGATGGACCGAGAACGGAACGTCCGTTCTGGATAACGGAAAGGGACTGACGGTTTCCGGAAAAATCGCCGGAGACACGAAACTGACTGTTTCCAAAGGAAATCCCAACGGATCTACCGTGAAATCCGTCTCCGAAGCCTGCATGAACGACCACGGAGTTCCCGCGGACTGCATCCTGATCACGATTAAGGGAGACGGAATAGACAGCGGACTCCCGTTCAGGATTACTGTGAAAGCCGCCGGAGCCCCGGACGGGCCCGCCGACGTGTACTATTACCTCGGCGGAGTGCAGAAGACCCAGGGAACCGTTGAAAACGGGACGCTCGCCTTCGAAGCGTACGGATCGTCCGTATACGGCGGAGTCCAGATCGTATTCGGAGTGCAGACCGGATACGGTATTCTGGACTGCGTCTGAGCATTCAAAAAAGGGATCCGGGGATCCGGATCCCGAAAACCGTTTATCCTTTGTAATAGAGCATCGCGTTGCAGATCGTGGCCGCGATGTTGGAACCGCCCTTCCTGCCTTTAGGAACTATGTAGGGAAGACTGCGCTCCATTATGATCTCCTTGGATTCGACGACGTTGACGAACCCGACCGGGGCTCCGATGACCAGAGCGGGCGACACCTTTCCGGAATCGAACAGTTCCGCCACCCTTATCAGCGCCGTCGGGGCGTTGCCGATGGCGAAGATGACCGGATGATCTTTGGCGATCTCCGCGCCTCTCTCCATCGCTACGACGGCGCGGGTGCATCCGCGCTCCCGGGCTTCCGCCGCGACGTCGTCGTCCGAGATAAAACAATGGACTTCCCCTCCGTATTCCGCGAGTTTCTTCTTGTTAATTCCGGCCGCGGCCATTTTGGTATCGGTCACGATGTGGGCTCCGTTCCTCAGAGCTCTGACTCCGATACAGGCGGCGTCGTCGGAAAAGACGAGATTATCCGCATAATCGAAATCCGCCGAAGTGTGGATGCATCTTTTCACTATAGAGAACTGAGGTTCCGGCCAGGTTCTTCCGTTGAGTTCGGAGACGATTGTGGCCATGCTTCTGGCTTCGATCTCGTCGGGCTTGACTACGGTGATCGCCATGATATCACTCCTTCGCTTTTCTGAATTCGGTGGTGAAATGCTTGTCGTAAAGTTTGGAGAGGTCATGATCGTCGCCGAGGAAATCCCCTACCACAGTCAGAGCGGTCTTTTTGATTCCGGCCTCCTTAACTTTGGCGGCGATGTCGGAAAGCGTGCCTCTGACAATCTTTTGATCAGGCCAGGTGGCTTTGTACACGACGGCGACCGGAGTTTCCTTTTCATAACCGCCTTCCGTAAGCTGGGCGACCATCTCGTCCATGAATCCGATCGAGAGGAAGATGATCATAGACGCGTGATGCTTCGCGAGATCCGCCAGCTTTTCCCTTTCGGGCATGGGGGTTCTCCCCTCCATCCTCGTGAGAATAACGGTCTGGCTTTTTCCGGGGAGAGTATACTCTTTGTTCAGAACGGCCGCCGTAGCGAGGAAAGAGCTGACTCCGGGAATGACTTCGTATTTTATCCCGAGTTCGTCCAGCCTGTCCATCTGCTCCCTGTGGGCGCCGTATATCGCCGGATCCCCGGTGTGCACGCGGACGCATTTTTTCCCGGAAGCTTCGGCGTCCTTCATAACCTCTATTACCTCATCCAGATCCATGAGGGCGCTGTTATAGATTTTGGCGGACTCCTTGCAGCCGGCAAGAACCGCCGGATTGACCAGAGAACCAGCATAAATCACTACGTCGGCGGAATCTATGAGTTTCTTCCCTTTGATGGTCAGAAGCTCAGGATCGCCGGGTCCTGCACCGATAAACGATATCATTGAAACACACCCAGCGCCGCCGGCATTCGTCCCGGGGCGCATGCGCCGAGTAGCGGTTCACTGATTAAAACACTATCTGTACCATACATCCGGACGTCCGTTTCAGATTCCGGAACCCCTTCCCGGCACGCGGAAAACTCTCACGGAACGATCAGACGCAATAAAATACCCGCAAAACCATTCTCCTGCGGTAAGAATGAAGAAAATAGTCGCGATAAACGCCAGCCCCAGAAAGGGATGGAACACCGATATGCTCGTAGATAAAGCCGCGGAGGGCGCACGGTCGGAGGGCGCGGAAATAATCAGATTCGATCTGTACAAACTGGAAAAATTCACCGGATGCGTTTCGTGCATGGCCTGCAAAAGACCCGGACGCGGAGGAGTGTGCGTAATCAAAGACGGCCTGAAACCCGTCCTGGATGCGATCAGGGAATCGGACGGGCTCATAATCGGAGCGCCGAACTATTTCGGAGATCTCTGCGCCGAATTCAGACTTCTCTACGAAAGGCTGCTATTCCCGTACCTTACGTACGATCCGGAGAGAATGAGCTGCAACGAACGGATGATACCGGTGCTCCTGATAATGACCTGCAACGCCCCGGACACTTTCTACTCGGAGCTTATGGACAAATACAAACAGAATCTGGAAAGATTCATCGGTCCGGCCGTAATTCTGGTCAGCGGAGAGACTCTCCAGGTATCCGATTACAGCAGATACACCCTGTCGATGTTCGATCCCGCGCAGAGGAAAGAGAGAAGGGAGAAAGTATTCCCCCTGGAACTGGGGAGGGCCCGCACGGC
>JAEEKU010000107.1 GCA_016282555.1 Methanomassiliicoccaceae archaeon | reverse complement strand
GGGAATCGATATCGCCCTTCCCAGCAGGGATCTGATCGACGTTTCGCCCAAATCGGTGCTTGGACTCGAAGGCCTCCGCAGGACCGTCGACATGATCATGAACTCCAGATCCTGAGACAGGACTCATGCCTTGGTCGTCTGATATGGGTGATTAGTGTTGTTTAAATATATTGTCAAAGACACGGCAACCGGCATGCTCCTCCGCAGTCTCCGGCCGGCCGGATAATCTTTAAGAACGCATACCCATTCTTTTCCATGAATACTAAAGACGAAATCGTGAAAATTTTTGATGATAAAGGCGGCGACACTCACCCTCCGGCGATTTTCACCCAGACCGGAACCCTCGGGCAGATGGAGGCCTGCGGAGCGTTCTGGCCGGAGGCCAATTATGATGCTTCGAAGATGGCGGAACTGGCCCTTCAGACTAACAAAATGTTCGGATTCGCCACCGTGCGCGTCCCGTACTGCATCACGGTCGACGCTAACGCCTTCGGATGCGATATCGACAAAGGAACCAGGACCTCCCAGCCGTCGGTGAAGGGATACAAATACTGCAGCGACGGAATAATAGGTTCTCCGGCTGATCTCATCTCTCCGGACGAATTCATGGAGAACAGCCAGGTCAGAACAGTTCTGGAAGCGGCCGGAAAACTATCCGGAAACGAGGATCTGTTCGTGGTATCAGGAATGAACGATCCCGTTGCATGCATCGACAACCTTCTGGGAATGGAAAACGTCATGATGGCTCTGCTGGAAGATCCCGGCATCGTTACGCCGTGGCTCGATGCGGTTCTTCCGCACCTCAGAACTTACTGCAGCGCCCTGTCCGAAGCGTCTGACGATGTTATGATCATCGCGGAAGCGTCCTCCGATCTTTTTCCGGCGGATTATTTCGATACCATTTTCGAACCATATCTTCCTCAGCAGATCAAGAGCGCGAAATCTTCTTTCTGCACACTTCACACATGCGGAGGAACCATGGACGTGGCCGGAAGGCTGGCCTCTCTGGGCATGGACGGAATGTCTCTTGAGGCTTCCTGGGATCCGCCCGGATACATGGATGCCGTAGGCGGAAAAACCCTGATGCTCGGATGCATCAACCCCGTGGACGTGCTCCTCCAGAAAGATCCGGAAACGGTGAAGGCCAAAGCTAAAGAGTCGGCGGAATACGGATTCGATATTATCACGCCGGAATGCGGAGTCCCTCCCCTGACCCCGAACGAAAACCTCAGGGCGCTGGCGGAATACCGGGACTGAATCAGCGCCCCGCTTTCTTTTCCTCGAAGCGCCTGCATATCGCGTCGCGGAGATCCGCGGAGAAACAGTTGGCGTAGAAAACCCCCGATATCAGGGAAACGGCGGCCAGAGGAACGAGGTAAATCAGATAATATCCGGCTATGGTTTCGACGGAGTTCCCGTAATAAATCGAAACGAGGAAGCTGAAGAAGAAAAGACCCAGAGCAGCGAAGCCGGTGAACAGCCTTTTCCTTGCCCCGACCCAGAGGTAAAACGGCCTGGGCGCGGAGGATATCACCTTGGCGCCCGCGGATCTCACCGCGAGCCAGGGTATGACCATCGCCGGAAGGAACAGCGAAAGAAGAATCATCAGCCTCATGATGATGTAATCCGGCACCGTCTCCAGAATTATAGGGTTGAGGAAAAGCATAGAGCATATCATCACGCCTAGAGCGAAGGTGTATCCGAACAGCCACAGGAACGATCTGGAATCGAAGATCCTGTCGTCTATGATGGGCTCGAGCCTGACTTCTTCGACGTCTATTATATCAGGAACCATGAAGAACTTCGATGCCGCGCCGTTCTTGTCCGTTTCCACGGATCTCAGCACTCCGGGGATGTATTTTTTGAGCATGGCGGAAACTATCGTCAGAACGCCGACCGTTGCGAGAGATATCACCAGTATGGTTACCGCCAGATCGACGGCGAGGAACCATTCCTTAACCGGGCCGATTTCATCCAGGGAGGTCAGCCCTCTCAGAAACATTACCGTGCTGTGCCGGGTAAGTATCAGCCAGATGACCGTCAGGGAAACGGCGGACACCCCTGCCAGAACCCACATGGGAAAAGGTCCGCGATCGATGCGGATAACGGCCCAGACCCCGAACACGGCGAATCCCGCGGAGAAAATCGCGCAGGTCTGGTTAAGAAAGCTCCACAATTCGTAGTTGCCCCGGATCACGGCGACGAGGAACGTAAAAACGACGCACGCCGCTACCAGCCAGGGAAAAATACGGACGGCATGGCGATCTCTGTTCGCCGAACGCGGATTCTTCTTGGGATCTTTCATCAGCAAAGAAGCCGCACGATCGATTTCAATGCTGATTGATTCGCTGATATCTTTCATTCCGCCCCCGTGATCCGTGCCCGGTATATATTACATGACCGCCGCGGAAACGTTTTCATCGGATTGATAATGAAGAAATTTAAAATAGCAGAATCATCAGGATGCATGGTCCGCAGGTATGACGGCAGGGATCTCTGCATAATGTGCGGGAATAAACCCGGTTTCTTCCGCACTCTCGACGGCCTCGTGTGCGAAGAATGCATGCCGGACGATCTTATCCCGAGAGCGGAAACTCTGCACAAACACAACATCGTCATCTATCGCAAAACCAACAGATCCTGGAAATCCTGCGGATACGTCCCTGTTCCGGAGGAGAAACCCGTTAAAACAGACAGAAGCATGGCTATTACGCCGTCCTCCGGCACGATTCTCGCTGACGAACTCATCGATCAGATTAATGCGTCGGTATCGATCGATATAATCGTCTCCTTCATCAGAACGTCCGGAATCAACGTTATCATAGATTCTTTGAGAGATTTTACCCGCAGAGGAAAACTCAGAGTGATCACGACCTCCTATCTCGGCGCGACGGAATATCCCGCGCTGGAGGAATTGTTCGATCTTCCGAACACCGAGGTCCGGATGGAGCTGTGCACGGATCGTTCCCGCCTTCATGCGAAAGGCTTCATATTCCGCGGAGCGGACGGAAACAGCACCGCCTTCGTAGGTTCCGCCAACATCTCCGGAACCGCACTTACCGCCGGAACGGAATGGGTCGTTAAACTCAGAGAAAAAGACTTTCCGGAGATAATAACAGATCTGCGGAAGAGTTTCGATGATATCTGGAACTCGGGAAGAGTCAGAAAAGTTTCCCGCAAAGACCGCGCGGAGATAGAATCCGCCTTGGAATTCCGCGGAAGATAAATAATGCATCTGTTTTAATTATGCAGACAAAATTACCGGTATGCTTCAGGAGTCCGGCAGAGACGGTTTTTCATCCAGATTAGGATTCGTTCTCGCGGCGGCCGGTTCCGCGGTCGGGCTCGGCAACCTGTGGCGCTTCCCGTATCTCGCCGAACAGTACGGCGGAGGGATTTTCCTTCTGGTGTACGTCATTCTGGCCGTCGTCTTCGGGTTCACCCTTCTGCTGACGGAACTTTCTCTTGGAAGACGCACCGGAAAATCCTGCATAGACGTTTTCGGAGATCTCTCGGAAAAACACAGAGCGATAGGCTGGATCGCCGCGCTGGTTCCGGTTATCATAGTTCCGTATTACTGCGTAATCGGAGGATGGGTTTCGAAATACATGTTCGAATCAGCGGCGGGAGATCTGGATTTGACGGCGCAGACCGGTTTCTTCAGCGATTTCGTGGGATTCGGGCTCGGCGGAATCCTGGGAAATCCGATGACGTGGTTTCTGTTTTTCTCATTAGTGACCGTGTTTTTCGTCTTCATCGGCGTGGACAAAGGCATTGAAAAAATGAGCAAGATCCTGATGCCGGTGCTGTTTCTGCTGATTATCGCGATCACCTGCTATGTTCTCGTTCTCCCGGGATCCGCGGAGGGGGCCTTGAAATACATAATCCCCGACTTTTCGAGACTGTCGCCGTCGACGTTCCTGGGCGCGGTCGGCCAGCTTTTCTATTCGATGTCAATCGCGATGGGGATTCTGATAACGTACGGCTCGTACATGCGGAAAGACGTCGATATTTCGAAATCCGCCCGCCGCATAAGCTTCATCGATACGTCCGTCGCTTTTCTGGCGGGACTGATGATCGTTCCCGCAGTTTACGCTTTCAGCGATTCCGGGATATCCAGCGGCCCCTCGCTTATGTTCGTCACTCTTCCCAAAGTGTTCGACGTTATGCCGGCGGGAGAACTCGTAGCGGCGATGTTTTTCGTGCTGGTGTTTTTCGCCGCGCTGACCTCCGCCGTTTCCCTGGCAGAGGCGGTGGTTTCCATCATCAAAGACAAAACCGGCTGTTCGCGCAGAAAATCCGCGGTGATTACAGGAATCATCATAATCGCTCTGGGAACCCTTTCCTGCTGCGGATACGGACCGCTGGAGGGAATACAGTTCGCCGGAATGGCTTTCCTCGACATGTTCGACTTCGTCAGCAATTCGCTGCTGATGCCCGTGGTGGCGATCCTCACCTGCCTGTTCGTCGGCTTCGTGCTGAAGCCTTCGTTCGTCATCGAGGAAGTGGAATCCTCCGGGAAATTCGGATTCGGAAAAATCTACGGGATTCTCGTGAAATGGATCTGCCCGGCATTCCTTTTCTTCATCCTTCTGGCCGGACTGCTGTCCTTTTTCGGCGTCTATTCTATATGAACAGTAATAAAAACAGGCGGGACGGCGTGCCCCGCCTTAAAGAGTTTATCCGGTATCAGGCTTCGGCTCTCTCGAAACCGGCGATAACCGTGATGCTTTCGGTTACTATGTTCCCGGGAACGTTCCATCCGGTGAAATAGTAGGTATACTGGGACGTCGAAGCCGCGGGAGTCGCGACGGATACCCCGTTTCCTACGAGCAGCCTGTTTCCGCTGGCGGATATGGCGGTGCCGTAACCGACGGTGAAGGACTGGACGGACACGCTTCCGTATCCCTCTGGCTGGGCGACGACCGACACGATAAACATGACGGGCGTCAGACTGTAATCGGCAACGTACTCCGTTTCCGAATTCTTTATCCATCCGGCGAAATAGTATCCGCTTCTGGAGGGATCGGGTCCGCCGTAATACGGCTCCGTCCCGTAGGGGAAGTCCGCCTTGTAAAGCAGCAGGCCGTTCCAGTCGTACCACCTCACGGTGTTCACGACGTCGGGATTCTGCACCAGGCTCAGCACGCCTCCGGCTCCCTCGAAGGTTTTGCCCCTGAGGGTGTCCGCGGAGATCTTCACGGCGGTATTTCCGTCCTTGAAGGACGTTCCGGAGAACGAAGTCGACTCGACTTTCGTCAGACCGGTTCCGAAAGACACCTTCTGAAGTCCGGCGCAGTCTTTGAACGCCGCGCTGGCGATCATCTTCAGCGAATCGGGAAGATCCAGAGCCGTCAGGGATCTGCACTTGTAGAACGCGGCCGCTTTGATATCCTGCAGGGATTCTCCAATATCTATATCCGAAAGCTTGGAGCACCATCTGAACGCGGACTGGCCGATGGTCTTGACTTTGTCCATCTTGACGTTGCCCAGCTTGGTGCAGTTCTCGAATGCGCTGGTTCCCACCGACGTGACGATGCCCAGATCGGCGGAGACGAGAGTCTTGCATCCGTAGAACGCTTTCTCGCCGATCGCCGTCACCTTATACTTCAGCTCCATGTAGTCAATCTTGTCCGGAACCGTCAGATTCTTCATGGTTCCGGAGTATCCGATGACTTTCACGGTGCAGGGGAGATAGTTCGTTACGGAATAGACGAGAGTTCCGTCTTCGATGACGGTGCCCGTTTCCGGAACGGCCTGGCGGACGAACGCTTTTCCTTCCAGCTTGTACAGATATCCGCGGAGATCCGCCGCATTCATCGGAAGCGCTTCCTCTCCGTCCTTGAAGGGAATGGTGAACGCTTCCTTTCCGATCGTGTTCATATACGACGGAATCGCGATTCTGGAAATCTTCGAGCAGCTCTTGAACGCGCATCCGCCTATGGACTTTATGGTCTTGGCGCTGTCTTCCAGATTGATCGTCTTCAGCGCGAAGCACTTGTAGAACGCATACGAGCCGATGGATTTGAGGTTCTCTCCGACATCCACGGAAGCCAGATATCCGCACTGTTTGAATGCGGAATTACCGATCGTCGTAACGCTGCCCAGATCCGCCGATTTGAGGGTCGGGGACTTGAAGAAGGCGTTCGCGCCTATCGAAGTAACGGAAAGTTCGTAGCCGAGGCACACGGCTTTTTCGGGAACCGTCAGTTTCGTTATGTTTCCCTCGCTTCCGATCAGGGACGCAGTTCTCTTCTCCGCGGAGATCACCTTGTACTTCAGACCTTCGAAAGCGAATTCCATCCCGTCGTACAGCGGATCCACGCAGCAGGCTGTCAGCACGAGGCTCGTCCCGGTATAGATCCACTTTCCTCCGGAAACGTAACTGCTTCCTTCTTCGAGAGTTCCGTCCGGATAAATCACTGGCGTCAGCGCCGCGCCGGAAACGGATTCCCCGTAGAACAGCACGTCGTGTCCGACGCCGATGACGGGAGTGTCGATGATCGCGCGGGCATCCCCGTACGAGATGTGAGCGAGTCCGTCCGCCGCGCCGTGATCGCCCTTCGCCAGCGTTATGTACGCGGTTACGGGAGTCCATTTTGCATAGAGATTTACAACTGCCCCGTCGGTTTTGGCTAGATTGCCGACGGTCTGTCCGTCTCCGTAGGAGGTTCCGCTGCCGTCCGCCTTCGTGTTCCAGGAATCGAAAGCGTATCCGGGATTCTCGAAGGTGTTGTACGCGAGCTTCTTGGAAACTCCGTAGGTCATGATCTGAGAAGATGTCATTTCCGGATCGGTGTTGGAATGGAACACCACGGTGTATTTCACCGCGGCCCACTGTGCGTAAAGCACCGTATCTCCCAGATCCGTAACGGGCGCTTTGTCGGCGTAAGAAACTCCTCCGCCGTTCTTCTGGGTGTTCCAGGACGCGAACTTGTATCCGGTCTTCGTGAAAACGTTGGCCGGAAGAAGCGAGGTCTGGAAATACACGATGTCAACGCTGCCCATCGTCCCGCGGCCGCCGTTGGAATCGAACGATACCGTATAGGAGTCGGGTTCCCAGACGGCAGAGAATTCCATATCGCGCGCAGGCATCACAGTTGGAATTTCGGTGAGATTTCCGAGATAGCTCCACCCTATGAACACGTATTTGGGATATTCCGGATCCGCAGGAACCGGAACCGCGGCGCCGTAGTCGAGAGTGATATTCTCGATCGCGGTAGCGCCGGTGTTCCTGAAGGAGAACGTATACTGCTGAATCGTCCAGACGGCGTAAAGCGTGACGATCTCCCCGTTCTCCGAAGCGATATCGGTAACATTCTGGCAGTCATTGTAGACAACTCCGCCTCCGGGAGTCACGGCCCATCCGCTGAAAGCGTATCCCGTCCTCGAATAGTCGCAGCGATACAGATTCTGGCTCAGTCCGAAGGAGAAAAGCTGATCCTGCATCTCCCCTTCGGTGCCGGCGGCGTTTGGATCGAATCTGACGGTGTAAGAGCCCTGGCCCCAGACCGCCGTGAGCATCACGCGCTTCGAGGGATCGAAGGAGAGGTTCTTTACGAACATGGAGCTGCCCGTGTAACACGTTCCGGAGAACCACTGATCTACGGTATCCTCGGTAGCTCCGTAAAGCGCCTCGGCCGTAGCGTTTCCGGAAATCGTCCATCCCGCGAAGAAGTAACCGCTTCTGGTCGGAGAATTGATCTCATAAACGGTGTCGTAAACCATATCGGTGTTTGCAGGCCCGGTTCCTCCGTCGAGATTGAAGATAACGCGGTAAGTCACGGGCTCCCACTGCGAGTTCATCATAACGATGCCGCCGGGAACGGAACACAGCGATCTCACGTAAGTCGGATCCGCGCTGAAAACGGTTCCGTCGGATATCGGCAGGGAGACGCTGTCCGCGGACGTTCCGTATCTGGCCGTGCTGAAGTCGGCGGCTCCGGACAGCAGCCATCCCGTAAAGGAGTACCCTGCCCTGGAAGGAGTCTGGACTTCAAAGACCTCGTCTCCGGAAAGATCCGCGGAGACTCCGTCGACTTTCAGCACGTATTTGGGTATCCAGAGCGCGTAGAGGTGGAATTCCTCTATATCTCCGATCCACGTGTATTGTCCGTCGAAGTAAGGGCTCAGGCCCTCTTCGGCATAATAACAGTCTCTTTTTATCAGAAGGTTCCCGGACGCCTTTCCGTCGGGAGTCACCGCATCGCAGTAGCCTTCGAACCTCGCATCGCTGCTTACGGGAGAGTTAATGAACGGGAAATCCTGGCCGTAAACCGCAGTCTCCTCGACATCCGGCGTAACGCCCATGTTGTGGTAGATCACTCTCGTCGTATGGGGGATCCATACCGCCGTGAGAGTGACTGCGGAGCTGGTGTTTATCCAGCAGCGGTTATGATCGGTGAATCCGGAAACGTCCGGCGCGAAGGACGGCGTTCCCGAACCGCTGACAGCGGGAATCACGATTGTTCCGCCTACGTTTTTGTATCCTCCGAAATCATATCCGGTTCTGGACGGCTGGGCGTAACTTGCGGGAAGAGCGCTGCCGGGAGTGACGCGGAATCCGGTGCATGCGCTCTCTCCGCCGCCGAGGGCAAGATCCACCTGCGTATAATCCGCAGGTTTGGCCGCGACGGTGAAAAACGAACTGCCGTTCACCGGAGTGAGAACGTTTCCGCTGACGTCGAATCCGTACGCGTAATAAAATCCCAGTCCGTCGTCGAAAGACAGTTCTATGGTTCCGTTCATAGGAACGGTCGCGTATCCGGTGTAAGAGATGCTTCCGACGGTAGCGGTGACCCCGGTGCCGAGAACGACGAACGCGCCGTCCCAGTGGGCGTAAAGTTCGAGGATGCTGCTGCCGGAGTAATCGGCGAATCTGCTGTCGGGGGATACGAATTCCCCTCCCTGGGGAGATGTGAACCATCCGGCGAAGCTGTCCATAGACTTGTAGGCGATTCTCGCGGCGCCTACGCGGTCGGTGACGACTTTCCTGATTTCCGCTCCGGTGCCGTCGTTCATGTGGTATACTACCGTGCGCGCCCCTGCGACCAATGTATATGAGCCCTTGTCCGGATTGTACCTGTACACTTTGCCGTTCGTATCGGAAATATACGGATAACCGTCGGAGAAATCCGCCAGAGCGTTGATCTTGCCTATCATCGGCTGGGGCCCGGACAGGAAAAGAACGCCGGTGCTCAGCCCGGCGCCGTTCAGATAGTTCTTTATAAGCCCGTTTTTGCTCAGACTGGTTCCTACCTCGACGATCAGCGAAGAAACATTATACCCATCGAGATAGAATCCGTCCGCCGGATTCATCGAGTCCGGAACCATCACGGTAGCCGTTTCGCTGACCGATAATTGTTTCAGCGAACCCGGGAGTTTCACCATCTCTCCCCAGTTTACACTGTCTCCCTCCAGAGCCTCGAATCCTTCAGGAAGCACTATGGAGTTGACGTAACCCCAGTAAAACACGTCGTCTCCGAGAGAAGTAATCAGGTATTTGCCTGCGTCCGCGTCGCTGACGAACTCTACCTCGCGTATCAGGTGCTTTACGTCGTGCCAGCCCCCGTCGGCATCCCTTACGCAGAAGCAGTCAGAGCCTTCGAGATGCGTATCTTCCGGAGAAACGGACCACAGCTTCAGATGTCCGTTCTCCAGCTCCCAGGCGTGATTGGACAGTTCGTCGTACTTCGTATTTCCGCTGAGCATGTATCCGAAGGTCAGATCAGATCCGACCTGATATCCGTCGCCGATAGCGTCGCCGAGTATATCCCCGGACAGAGTTGTCCTGATCTTGACCATAAAGTCAGGAGCTTCGGTATACAGGCATCTGAATCCGAAATCGGTGCCCGCTCCGCAGCGGAGATCGATATAGGTCAGAGATTTGGTGTTGGTAAACGCATATTCATCCAGTTTTGTAACGTTCTCGGGAATTACGATCTGGCTGAGGCTGCAGCATTCTCCGAACGCATAATATCCGATAGAAGTCACGTAACTGGGGATGACTACAGACAGAAGATTCTGGCAGTCATAAAACGTTCCCTTTTCGATAGTCGTATACCCCGGATTGTCCGGCAGTTTTACAGAAGTCAGCCCGGATCCCTCGAATGCGCCCTCGGCGATGAAGGTTACGGAATCCGGGAGATACAGCGTGCTTAGAGATCTGCAGTTGTCAAACGCATCCTTTCCGATCAGCGTGACGGACTCCGGAATGCTCACTTCCGCCAGATTCCAGCAGTTGAAAAATCCTCCTCCGTAATCCGCATATCCGATCTGCTCTATGCCTTCAGACAGCACGGCTGAAACCAGGTAAGTTTTTGGGTATTCGAAATTGACGACTTTCACGCTGAACTCCTTGCCGGAGAAGATATCGTCATCAGGCGCGGTAACAGAGGCCGGAATCACGAGGCGCACCGCACTGTCGCTGCAGTCGGCAACCTCTACCGAATCCGCGTCTATTACCTTGTATTCAATCAATTCGTCGCTGTCCCAGAACCAATCGCCCGTATCATAGGCGTCCGCCTCGCCGGAATCCGCGATGACCATAAAGGAAACCGCCAGAACCAGCGCCGCCAACACTGCGGAGTAGGCGAATCCGCGATAGTTTCCGTGCGACGAAAACAACGTCTGTTCTTTCATTCGACCACTTCTTGTTCTTCTATCCTGTGCATCCCGGATCCCGCCGTATACGAAAATCCGGCACGCAGTCCGGAGACCGCAGGTGAATCTGATTATATGCTTAAAAAACTGCGTCCGGAATAATCTGGTTCACAGAACGGTGCGGAGTCCGTACGGAACGGAAAGCCGGAATCGCGGGCGAGAAAAGAGGGAAGACATCCGGATGCGGTCCGGATGCCTGCCTTTAGATTCGTTCCGGAAAGAGATCGCTCAGCATCGCTTCGTCCAGAGCTGCTGTGTCTTTGATTTCCAGATAAAAGAATTTTCCGTTGCCGTCCGGGCGGAGGAAAGTTCTTCCCGGATACTCCCCGGTATCTACTTCCGCAGTGCAGCGGACGAATTCGTACAGCTCCGGACGGAGTATTGCCTCCATGACGTTCGCGTCGTACATGGCGACGAATCCCTCTCCGGCGGCCTCATCGCGGTAGCCTTCGAAAATCTCCCCGAGCATAGAGCCGAACTCGCTTCCTTTCCCGCGTTCCAGGATATCCTTCTGAGAGAGTTTCGCGTCGCGACCGAGGTGCATTGGCGCGAATACGATTTCCGCGCCGGATCTTATCACGGTATCGAGAGCCTCCGGATCGCAGTACGCGTTGAACTCCGCGTATTCCGTTATGTTTCCGGTTCCGTCCACGGACGCGATCATAGCGTATATGCGGCCGATAAGATTCACGGCGTCGGGATGGCGGCTGAACAGGGACGCGATGTTGGTAACCGGGCCCAGAGTTATAAGCGTCGCCGGCTTTTCGGCTTTTTTAAGCGCCCTATATATGCATTCGACCCCGTCCTCGGAATCCAGAACGTAATCGTGCTCCGGGATAGTGTAGTTCCCTATTCCGCCCGCGCCGTGGACGCTGGAAGCATCCGTCGCTTTCCGGGAGAGAGGGCTGGCGCTTCCGCGGGCCACGGGAATGCTCCCGCCGTATTTCTTCGTCAGATACAGCGCGTTGGCGGTCGTGAGATTTATATTGACGTTTCCGGCCACGGAGCATACGAGCCTGATATCCAGAGCCGGACTGCCGAAAGCGATTTTCAGAGCCAGGGCATCGTCGACGCCGGGATCGGCATCGATAATAACCGGGATTTTGTCCATGGGGCGCCCCTCATGATCTGTAAACGGCGTTGAGCCTGTCTACGAACTCGCTCTTCTTCGCCTTGGAAACCACCGAGACGTTGCACTTGCCTATCTTCGGCATGGAGTCGTAAGTGAACCCGTCCTTGTAGAAGATGACCATTCCGTAGGTTTCCCCGGGATCGGTGATGCAGCTTCCGTAGCACAGGGTCGTCTCTTCGACGAAATCGGGCCATACCACGCATCCCATCGCCACGGCGTCGGGGAGATCCACCGCCGGTATGCCGTTGCCTTTCTTGAATTCCAGAAGTTTGCGGGTGGCCGTAGCTATGAAGCGCTGTATCTCGCTGCCGTTGTACATCTCTTCCAGTTTCTTCTCGTCCGTCCAGGTGGGCTCGTCGTCCATATCGAGGCCTATAACCGTAACGGGGACTCCCAGCTCCAGCATGACTTTGTAAGCCGGAGCGTCTTTGTAGACGTTGAATTCCGCGACCGGCGTGGCGTTCCCGGGTCCGAAACCCGCCGTTCCCATCGACCAGATGCGTTTGACCTTCATCATGGTCTCCCTGTCTTTGCGGATCGCCAGAGCGATGTTGGTGACAGGGCCCAGCGCGACGATTTCGATCTCTCCCGGATTCGCTCTGATCGTATCGAGAATGAAGTCCACCGCCCCTTTCTCCTGCGGTTTTCCCTTAGGATGAATGATGTCCGCCTCGCCCATGCCGTCCTTCCCGTATACGCTGAAGCACTCTTTCTCCTCGCCGGAGAGAGGTGCCGTAGCGCCCAGATACACCGGGGCGCTGCATCCCGCCAGCTCCAGAGCCGCCATGCTGTTCTTCGCCGCCTGATCCAGGCTGACGTTTCCGGCCGCCACCGTAACTCCCAGAATCTGCACGGTTTTGCTTTTGGCCGCCAGAATCAAGGCTGCGGCGTCGTCGCCCGCGGTGTCGCTGTCAATTATTATCTTGTGTATTTCCGCCATTGTATGCGCTCCTTGGTTCCGTATTTCTTTTCCGGGTTTTTAACTTATATACAAAAAAACGAAAGAAACGGATAAGGATGAATTATCCCGTCTCCGAAAATATGCCGGGGGAAATTATTTCGTTTATCCGGCGGCAAAAATGTCAAAATTTAAATAAAACATGTAAAAGAAGACGGGAAGAAGACGGGAACCGGAGCGGCGCTGCCGCGGCATGCCGGATCGGGATACCGATCTTTCCCTTCATGCTCCCTCTGTCCGCATCAGCAAAATCAAAGAATTAAAAAACCCTGAAAATGATTCTCCCCCGTCCGGCAGGCGGGTTATCCGCGAAACCCGGGCAGGTGTGTAATATGGGACTTAAAGACGTGATCAAGGAAGCGGATTCCAAACTCGGAAGCAAACTCGATTCCGTGATAACCGGAGAGAAAAAGAGCGCCGAAGGCAAAGTCGACGATGCCGTCAAAGAGGGAAAAGCCGAGCTCGCCAAATTCGAATCCATGATGAAAGACAAAGAGAACGAGCTCGACTCCGTCGCGGCGGACATCGGAAAGAAAGTCCTCGCATGCGCCGACGAGGGAAAGCAGTTCGACATGTCCAGCATCTCGGACCTTCTCGACAAAGCCAAAGAGATCAAGGCGGTCATCTCCGACATTGCCGGCAAGATCGAAGCCTTCAAAAAATGAAATAAGACGGGATCGCTCCCGTCATTTACCCTTTTCACTTGATTATTACCCTGTAATACCTGTAATCTATGTTGGTTACGCTGACGGAAGGCGAGGCGCCGGCGCCGTTTCTCGCCATGCGTATGACCTCCTGAGGCATGACCGCGTTTTCCAGACAGAATTCGAAAGAGGTTCCCCTGCCTTTCGCGGCCTGCGTCTGGATATAATTTTTGGCGTCGTACGCGGTTCTGAACCTGCAGCCGTTCAGAACGTAATAGTTGAGCCTGTCGCTCCCGCAGCCCGTTTTCTTACCCAGGACATGGGTTTTGCTTATGGTTTCGTCGCTGCAGTTGAAATAGGCATGCAGCCCGGAAAGATCCGAGGTGACGTCCAGATGATACCTCTCGTTATCCAGTTCGATAATATTCCAGCGGTGGTTGGCGCCTTTGATCTTCCCGGAGGTCATGGACGCTTTCAGTCCGCAGGAATTCGCCAGGAAGCAGAACGCTTCGGAGATCCCCTCGCATACTCCTTTATGGAAAAGAAGGGGGCCGATCGGGCTGTAGCATAATTCTCCGTCGGATTTGTCATAAGTCACGCTTCCGGTGAGGAAATCGTGTATGGCCGTTTCCGCCTCGTAACGTGTCGTGCAGTTCCTGACTCTCGTTTCGAAAAGGTTTCTGGCTACTTCCTTCATCTGCTTCAGATAAACTTCCCTGTCGTTTTTGAAACGGTTGTAATGGAAACAGACGTCCACCCTTCCGGGCTCCTCCGAGACGGTTATCCCTGTATCGATATAGAAAAGGGACCAGTTGTCCTCTATGAGCGATTTGGCGATCCTCATAAGGCGGGGAGTGTCGGCGGGAAGATCCACTTTCACGCTGGAAAATCCCCTGCGCACGGCCGTTTCCATGGCTTCGTAGGCCTTGCGCTCCTCGGGAGTGAGAAAAGAGTAATTGAAGCGCCAGTACCTTCCGAAATCCAGCGAGGGGACGAACTCGCCGTCCGTCTCCGGATCCCACGGCTGGGGCGACTCGAACAGCTCCGGAAGACCGTCGGAAGATGCGGGCGCGGGGGACCGGTCAGGCGCCTTCGCGGCGATATTCTCTTTGCCGGATGCCGGGGAGACTGGCGGCTTCGTTTCCGCAGCCGGGGAATGCTCTCCGGTTTTTACGTCTCCCGTTTCCTCTTCGTCCATCCTTTCGATTTTAAAGATGACCGGCCTGGTTCCGTCGGAGCAGCATGCGATCATAACGTTTTCCTCTTTCATCCATCCTTTCATTATCGAACCGCCCTGGAGTCCGGCGTATATGTAACGGGATATCGCGTCCCACGCTTCCGAACAATGAGGCATATCAGGGCCTCCGGCGACACGGGAAGGATCGGCATCGGTTTTCACAAGGGTATTCAGGCCGCCGTGCCAGAAATGATCCGTTTTGCCGTCCCTTTCGAAAATGAATTCGTCGCCGACGTTGTAGCAGGGGCACGGTCCGGACTTCGGATCGGAGCAGTACTTTTCCTGAAGTTCCGGATAAAGCTTCTTATCGATTACCGTGACCTTCACCTTGTGGTTCATGCTCTGAAATCATATCCGGACTATAACCGTTATCCGCTCTCCGACAGATCCGCCGTGCTGATGCTTGCCTGTGATGATCCGGCAAGAGTTTGAACGCATATTCGATAAAGAATTGCGAAACGCCTCTTCGGAAACCTCACCCCACAAATATGAAATAAAAACACCTTTCCCGGAGCATGAAGATCACGTACTGGACAGATTTCTCATGCCCGTACTGCTACATCGGCGACACCCGCCTCAGAAAGGCTATAGAATCCGTCGGCGCCGAAGATTCCGTCGAGATGGAAATGAAATCGTTCCAGCTCACGCCGCAGGCAGGCCCTAAACCCCGCAACTCCATGGTCGCAGGAATGGCAAAGCATTACGGGATGTCGCTCGAGGAAGCCCGGGAAAAAGTCGACAGAATATCGGCAGAGGGACAGGCGGAAGGCCTCAGGTTCAGATACGCCGATGTCCAGAGCTGCAACACGTTCGACGCCCACCGCTTATCGAAGATGGCATTCTCCCACGGAAAAGAAAGCGGAGAAAAGATGAACGAAAAACTGTTCGAAGCGTTCTTCGGCGACTGCGAACTTATCGCAGATCACAGCGTCCTCAGACGCCTCGCGGCCGAATGCGGATTCGACTGCGAAGAAGTTGATGAAGTCCTCTCATCTGATAAATACGCCAGAGAAGTCATGAACGACGAACTCGAAGCCGATTCCTGCGGGATATATGCGGTCCCGTTCTACATAATCGGACGCTACGGAGTTCCCGGAGCGCTTTCAGAGCAGGATTTCGCCGAACTTCTGAGACAGGAACTGAAAGAATCCGGCGAATTCGCGAAAGCGCCGGAAGGCTCATCCTGCGGCCCGGACGGATGCGTTCTGCCCGGAAAATGACTCGGCTGCGTATCTAAAGGGGCGGGCTCGCATCTCATGTCCTGCCCTGCGCCTGAGAATGGGAGAAACGGGTAGCCTTCTCCCCCGTCACGCCGGGAACCTGTGCAAATGAGTGGAGAGGGGTGTTCCTCCTAAACCAGTTTCCGGACGTTAATAGCCATTCATCGAATTTCTCACCCATACCGCTCCGCGGCCGGGACTGCCGGTTATGCAGCCGCAGTAGACTCGATGAAACTTACAAGACACACGGGATGTAAAGAGGGACACGGAAAGAAGAAGTAAGGCCCGCATCGTAGAATGTCCGGTTATAGAAGAAAGTGGACAGGGCGAGATTCGAACTCGCGGCCTCTACCATGCCAAGGTAACGATCTTCCAACTGATCTACCTGCCCAGCAAAACTCCTCATATATTCATTATTTATAAAAATTTCTGTAAAGGCTTCCCGGAGAAACCGCGGACGCGCAACCCTGACGCCTTGCGGTAATCCGATATCTTTAAATATTATTCCATGGTTGCAGACCTTAGGCAACTGTGATCTAGCTGGTTAGGATCTGAGCCTTCCAAGCTCATTGCCCGGGTTCGAATCCCGGCGGTTGCACTCATTTTTTCCATATCAGCTGTCTGCGTAAAGATCGGAGCGGTCGGAATGATACTCAACGGCGAAGAAAGGAAAATAAATTTCAGGATTTCTGTTTCCGATCTCCTGAAACAGGAGAACTATGACTTCAGAAGAACCGCCGTTCTGGTCAACGGAACGGTCATCCCCCGCGCCGGTTACGATTCGGCATCGGTCTCCGACGAGGATACCGTGGAAATCGTCGGTTTCGTAGGCGGAGGATAATCGCTTTAACAACAAAGGAGAACGGTTTCGATGTCTGACGATCTTATTATCGGCAATAAGCGCTTCAAATCTCGTTTCATACTGGGTTCCGGGAAATTCTCACTGGAAATGACCGAGAAAGTCATCAGAAACGGAGGAGTCGAAATAGCGACTCTCGCCGTCCGCCGCGTGAACAAGGGCGGCAGAGAGAATATCCTCGACTATATGCCGGAGGGCATCACCCTTCTTCCCAACACGTCCGGGGCCAGAAACGCAGAAGAGGCTCTGACGATAGCGCGTCTCGCCAGAGAACTCGGATGCGGAGATATGATAAAAATCGAAATAGTCAGGGATACGAGATATCTCCTGCCGGACAACGAGGAGACGATCAAAGCAATCGGACTTCTGGCCGATGACGGATTCACCGCTCTTCCCTACATGATGCCGGATCTCACCGCCGCCAGAAAAATGGAGAAGGCGGGAGCGGCGGCGATCATGCCTCTGGCCGCGCCCATCGGAAGCAACAGAGGGCTGCTCACCAAGGATTTCATATCCATGATAATCGGGGAGACGGATCTTCCGGTGATCGTGGATGCGGGGATAGGCCGCCCATCCCAGGCCTGCGAAGCCATGGAGATGGGATGCGCGGCGGTAATGGCTAACACCGCTGTCGCGACGGCCTCCGACGTCGGAGCGATGGCTTCCGCTTTCAGAATGGCTATAGAAGCCGGAAGAACCGCTTACCTGGCGGGACTTGGAAGAGTGCTCAGCGGCCGCGGGGAGGCTTCCTCTCCTCTGACCGGATTCCTCGGAGAATGAAAATGTCCGGAGCCTGGTGCGACGCCTGCGATATGTATCCGTACATGGAAGACATCGGAACGGACATACTGGACAAAGTCATGGAAGCCGGAAAGGAATTCGATCCCGGCTCTTACTGCGAGAACGATGTAAGAAGGGCGATTTCCGCAGAGAGGCCGGGCCCTGAAGATTTCGCCGCGCTTCTCTCGCCGGCGGCCCCCCCGCTTCTGGAGGATATCGCGGAAAGAGCGAGAAAGGTCACCCGGGATCATTTCGGAAACTCCGTCGGGATGTTCACCCCGCTTTACACCTCCAACTACTGCGAGAACCAGTGCAGATACTGCGGATTCAGCTGCAAAAACAGCATCGCGCGCGCACGTCTCACTCCGGAAGAGATCGAAAAAGAGATGGAGAGCATCGCGGCCACCGGGCTTACCGACATTCTTCTGCTTACGGGCGAATCGAGAAAATATTCCGATCTGGAGTACATCGGGATGTGCGTATCCAAGGCGGCAAAATACTTTTCCAGCATCGGAATAGAGGTTTACCCCCTGAACTCCGATGATTACGGATACCTTCACCGCTGCGGCGCCGATTACGTTACGGTTTTTCAGGAAACTTATGATCCGGAAACTTACGCCAGATATCACCCCGGCGGCCCGAAGAGAGTGATGTCGTACAGATTCAACGCCCAGGAGCGCGCCCTGATGGGAGGAATGCGCGGAGCGGGATTCGCGGCTCTTCTCGGACTCAGGGACGACTGGCGCAAAGACGCTTTCTGCTGCGGGATGCACGCTTACTTTATCCAGAGAAAATACCCTCACGCGGAGATCGCGTTTTCCCTCCCGAGGCTCCGCCCGTTTTCCGGCCATAAGGAGGACGACGTGAAAGTATCGGAGAGGGATCTTCTGCAGACCGCGATGGCGTACAGGCTGTTCATGCCCTTCGCTTCGGAAACCATCTCCACCCGCGAGTCCCCGGTTTTCAGAGACGGGATCGTGAACATATGCGCCACCAAGATCTCCGCCGGCTCCTCGGTGGAAATCGGAGGGCACAGCGACGTCGCGGACAAAGGGGACGGGCAGTTCGAGCTGTCCGACACGAGAAGCGTGGAAGAGGTGAGGGAAGCCCTCGTGAAACTGGGGCTTCAGCCGGTTTTCAACGACTACGTCAGGTCGGACCGATGAAGATTATCGCGGTAACCGACAGAAAAAACTCCCTCCGTCCGTTTGAAGAACAGATGGAAATGATATCCTCCGCCGGAGTTGATATGATAGTCCTCCGCGAAAAGGATCTCTCTCCGGGGGAGTATCTCCGTCTGGCGGAAAAAGTCCTTCGCGTATGCGAAAAATACGGGACGGAATTCTGCGTGAACACTTTCGCGGATGCGGCGGAAAAACTCGGCGCGAAGACCGTCTGGATCCCGTACGGTGATTTCGACCGTGAAAAACTCCGCAGATTCAGAACCGGAGTTTCGGTTCATTCTTACGAGGAGGGTATTTCGGCAGCGGAAAAGGGGGCGGATTTCATCGTTTACGGAAACGTCTTCGAAACTTCGTGCAAACCCGGAAAGCCCGCCAAAGGACTGTCTGAGCTGAAAATACTTTCCGGCCTCGATATCCCCGTGTATGCCATCGGCGGGATCGATCTCTCCAATGCAGGATCTGTTAAAGAGGCCGGCGCAGGCGGCATATGCATGATGTCCGGTTTCATGCGCTCTCCGGATCCCCGCTCGCTGGCGGAATCTCTGCGTAAAATACGATGGTACAATATTCGATATATAGGTTATATGATCCAGTACTAATGATCAAAGAATTCAGAATGGTTTTCATCTCGATTTTCGAGAATGAACCGGATCAGCTGAAGAGGGTCGCGGAGGAACTCGGAAAAGAACTGGGGATATCCGTGGATTTCTACGGCATATACGGCGATGATGCCAACGACGACGTTCTGGTGTATCACGAACTGGTCCGCCGTACGGAAGCCGCGGATTTCATCTATCTCCGCTGCATGGGGGACATCAACCGCTTCCGCAGATGGGACCGTTACGAGAAGATTCTCAGGGAAGCGAAAGGATTCCCGGCGGTTTTCTCCGGAAACCCGGAGGTCAACATCCTCACCAGGGATATATTCAGGGGAACCGACGACGAATACCGCGAACTGTTTTCGTATTCCCGCAGCATCTGTCCCGAAAACGACAAGGGAGTTATATGGTGGGCCCTGAACAAACTGGGGTTCACCGGCACCCGCCCGCAGCCGCCGATAGTCCACCGCCAGCACGGAATATATCACAAAGGAATGCCCAGGGATATAGGAAAAGAAGAATATCTCCGCACTCTGGAGCCGGGAAAAATCACCGCGGGACTTGTATTCTCATCCAATCTGTGGATTTACGAGATGCTTACCCATATAGACGCTCTCGTCGAAGAGATAGAGAAGCAGGGGATGAACGTCATTCCGGTATTCATATCAGGATTCTCCAAAGATCTGGAGGACGGGATCGACGGCGTTCTGAGAGATTATTTCACTGAAAACGGGAAAAAGCTGATCGATGTCCTCGTCTCCACGTCCCGCCTCTCTCTTAACAAAGGAGAGCACGACATAAATCTGGACGAATGGAACTTTTACCGCAGGGAACTGGATGTTCCGGTGGTCTACGGACTGAACGTCCAGGGGAAATACCAGGATTTCGAAGAGGATAAAATCGGAATGCAGAAGCGCGACATGCAGATGAACGTGATATACCCGGAGCTGGAAGGATGCATTCTGGGAG
>JAEEKU010000106.1 GCA_016282555.1 Methanomassiliicoccaceae archaeon | reverse complement strand
GCCCAGGGAGCGGCGTTTTTCGAGGTGTAGTCGTACATGGCGCCTGTGCCGGTGATCTTCAGCGTATCGAAGTCCACTATCTCGTAGCTGACGTTGTTCCCGCATTTTCCGGATTCAGCATCGGACTGGTCCGATATCGCCGGAATCAGGGCCAGAACGGAAATCGCTAGCACGAGCAGGATCATCGTCCTCCAGACGGAGGAATTCCGGTGCAGGAGAACGCGGTTTGTGCTGTCGTCGGTTCTGCTCATTTTGATCATCGAAAGAAATGGTTCTGATATTGTAATCAACCAGGGCTTTATTACTTGTTTCTTTGGTTTAGCGAATCCGGAACGCAGTACGGAGTCTGGTTTCAGATTTGTTCAGTATCCTTCGCAATTGTTATCAAAGCACATCGTGTCGGGAATGCTGCGGCCTGATGTCCGGGAGGGGTTCATGAGGTATGCCGCCGGCACAAAGAGTCTTCACAAAAAGTCCGTTAATTTATAATCAAACTAAATTAATATTTATCTTTTGCGAAATCATTAATATAAGTTAAACATACATTATTTAAATAATTCTACACGAGAAGCCGGGGAAGGAGACAGCCCGCAGGGCGTCCGGTTACATATTGAGATGGTCAGCCGAGGTATTCTTCTCAGCCATCAGGCGCCTCTGCGGCGACCGCGTGTCTTCGAAAAAGTTCTGCGTGAGGCACGCCCTCTGCGCAATCCGCGGGAGACTGATCCTGAAGCATACGGCCCCGGGGCGTGACGGACATTCGTCTGATGGTTGTTCCAGAGCGATGCTTCAACAGGGGTTGTTACACGCAATCCCGGCTGGATATAATGTTTTTATCTGTTTCCGATGATACGGAGAAATGCAGCGTTGCGGGAGAGGATACGCCGGATGTTAACGAGATTCTTTAAAGCTAGAAACTGGCTGCTGATCAGTCTGACGGCGGTACTGGTTCTGGCTCAGATCTGGATGGATATCAGGATCCCGGAGTATATGGAGGCGATCACCGATTCTTTCCTGCTGGAGGACACGGATACCGTGATCCAGAACGGCTGGGCGATGATAGGGTGCGCTCTTGTAAGCCTTCTCCTCTCCGTCATGGCCGGATTCGTTCTGGCCAACATGTCCGCCTCCGTCGGGAAGAATATACGCACCGAGCTGTTCGACAAAGTCCAGTCCTTTTCCGTCGCAGATATAGACAGGTTCTCCGCCGCGAGCCTCATAACGCGTTCGACCAACGACGTCACCCAGATCCAGAATTTCATCGCGAGGGGTCTTCAGGCTACTATAAAATGTCCCATCCTCGCCGTCTGGGCGATCTCCAAGATATACGGCTCTTCGATAGAATGGACCGCGGTAACCGTCGCGGGAATCGCGGTTCTGGTGGTCGTGATGAGCATCTCGCTCCACTACGCGAGAAAGAGGTTCGAGAAGATCCAGTGGCTTACGGACGACGTCAACCGCGAGACCAGAGAGATCATAGACGGGATCAGGGTTATCCGCGCCTTCAACGCCGAAGAGCATCAGGAAGGAAAATTCGCCAAGGCTAACGACAATCTTCTGGAGAACAACCTCTCGGCCGCCAGAATCATGGCGCCGACCATGCCGATCGCCCAGTCCATGATGAATTTCGTCACGATCGGGATCTACTGGGTGGGAATGTCTCTGATAGCGGCCGCATCCCTCGAAGAGACCCAGCTTCTTCTGTTCTCGGATATGATCGTGTTCACGTCGTATGCTACCATGGTCTTATCCGCGTTCATGCAGGTCTTCGGAATCCTGAGGATGCTTCCGCGCACCACCGTGGGAATCAGAAGGGTGGAGGAAGTGGTCGACACCGTTCCCGGGATCCGCGACGGCGATAAAACGGAGGGTCCCGAAACCGGAACCGTCGAATTCAGAAACGTTTCGTTCTCGTATCCGGACTCTTCGTCGAAGGTTCTCGAGGGAATATCGTTCTCGGTGGGGAAGGGAGAGACTCTGGCTATCATCGGGACCACCGGATCCGGAAAGACAACGCTCGTCAATCTCATCGCCAGGTTTTACGATGCCGCGGAGGGGGAGGTTCTGGTCGACGGGCTGGACGTTAAAGAATACACCCTGAAATCTCTCCGCACCAGACTGGGATACGTCTCCCAGTCCGCCATAATCTTTTCTGGATCCGTCGGTATGAACGTGAACTACGGATACGGATCCGAGGGAAGGACGGAAGAGGACGTCTGGAGGGCTCTCCGCATAGCGCAGGCCGAAGATTTCGTCTCGGAGCTTCCGGATAAGGAGCAGTCGGTCATATCGCAGCATGGGAAGAACCTGTCCGGAGGGCAGAAGCAGCGCGTTTCCATCGCCCGCGCCCTCTGCAGGTCCCCGGAAATACTGATTTTAGACGATACGTTCTCCGCTCTCGATTACAAGACGGATTTCGAACTGAGATCCTCTCTCCGCAGGGAGATGGAGGGAGTCACCAAGATCATCGTCGCGCAGAGGGTCGGAACGATCATGGACGCTGACGAGATTCTGGTTCTCGATCGGGGAAGAATAGTCGGAAAAGGAAAGCACAGGGATCTCCTGAGAAGCTGTCCCGAATATTACGAGCTTGCGGCTTCCCAGAACGCGGCGGAGGCGGTCCGATGGCGGAAGAAGCCGAACGCAAAGGCGGAAAGCTCGCTCCCGGAAGGGAAAAGAGCGGAGTGAATACCCCGTGGTTCAGAAAAGAGAAGCCTAAGAACTTCGGAAAATCCATTTCGGCTCTGTTCTCGTATCTCGGAAGATACAAATGGGCTATTTTCGCGGGAGTCATTCTTTCGATCGCCGGCTCCGTGCTGGGAACCATAGGCCCCCAGTTCATCAGAGGGATTTCAGACGAGATCTACGACGGAATCGAAGACGGGGCTATAGACGCTCAGGCCGTGGCGGCGATGGCTCTTTCCGCGGCGATCCTCTATCTGTTCAGCATTCTGTTCGGCTCTCTGCAGCATTATATTATCACATCAACCTCCGAGAAGGTGGCCAACGGTCTCCGCAGGGATCTGATACATAAGATCAGCCTTCTCCCGCTGAATTTCTACGACAACAGCAACACCGGGGACGTGATGAGCCGTCTGACCAACGATGCCGACACCGTCGGAAATCATTGCGGATCGTCGTTCAGCATGCTCGCCGTGGCGGTCACCACGCTGGTGGGAAGCCTGGTCATGATGTTCTACACCAACGCGTTCCTCGCCGCGATCTGCGTCATACCCCCTATGCTGGGATTCCTGTGCATGCGCACCGTGATAAGCAGGACGCACAAGTACTTCCTTCGCCAGTCCAAGGATCTGGGCGCCATGAACGGCCTCGTGGAGGAAGTGTATTACGGGCACAAGATCGTAAGCGCGTACAGCAACGAGGACGAATGCAGAGGGCGCTTCGAAGGGATTAACGACGATCTTTACAAAAGCGTGTACAAATCCCGGTTCATCTCCAGCGCGATTCCGCAGATCATGGGATTCATAGGGAATCTGGGGTACGTCATAGTGTGCGTGGTCGGATCCATGATGATAATCAGCGGCCAGATCACTTACGGAGTGATCATCGCGTTCATTCTTTACGTCAGGATGTTCAGTTTCCCCCTGCTTTCGATTTCTGAGACTATTTCATCTCTCCAGTCTCTCGCCGCCTCGTCCGAACGCATATTCGATCTCCTTTACGCCCCGGAAATGGACGACGAATCCTCCAAATCCGTCGACATTGGGGAGGTCAGGGGAGACGTGGAGTTCAGAAACGTGTCGTTCGGCTACATCGAGGGCGTGGAGGTTCTTCACGATTTCTCGATGAAAGTAAAGCACGGGCAGAAGATCGCCATCGTAGGGCCTACCGGCGCGGGCAAGACCACCGTAATCAATCTCCTCATGAGATTTTACGAGACGGACAGCGGAGATATTCTGATCGACGGAATCTCCACCAAAGATATGAGGAGGGATCAGGTCCATTCCTTATTCTCCATGGTGCTTCAGGACGCGTGGCTCTTCAGCGGGACGATCGAGGAGAATATTATATTCAACAGAGAGGGGAACGGCAGGGAGCAGGTCGAAGAAGCCTGCAGATCCGCCGGAATACACGATTTCATCCGGAGCTTGCCGAGCGGTTACGATACATATCTCGGGGATTCGGGCGGCATTTCCGCCGGACAGAAGCAGCAGCTCACCATCGCCCGCGCTCTGCTCTCCGACGCTCCGCTGGTGATATTCGACGAGGCTACGAGCTCGATAGATACCCGCACCGAGAAGGTGATCCAGAACGCCATCGGGAAACTGACGGAAGGCAAGACGTCGTTCATAATTGCGCACCGTCTCTCCACGATTCTCGACTGCGACAGGATCATCGTGATGAAGAGCGGCAAGATTATAGAGACGGGTACCCACGAGGAGCTGCTGGAGAAGAAAGGATTCTATGCGAACCTGTACGGCAGCCAGTTCGAAAACTGCTCATGAGGCTGGTATAAATGGAAACTCTGGATTTCGCTCCCGGCATGGTTTTTACGGAAAGGGGCCGTCTCTACACCGAATCCCTGTGTCCCGGCAAAAGGGTGTACGGGGAGAGACTTGTATCTTCGAAGGGGAAGGAGTACCGGGAATGGGATCCCCGCAGAAGCAAGCTCTCGGCGTACCTGGCTCTCGGCGGAAAACAGTTTCCGTTCAGAAAAGACAGCACGGTCCTGTATCTGGGGGCATCCAGCGGGACGACGCCGTCGCATGTGGGAGATATATGTTCGGAGGGAAAGGTTCTGTGCGTGGAAATTTCGCAGAGGATGTTCAGAGAGCTGGTCAGCACCTGCTCCGCGCGCAGGAACCTCCTTCCGGTGCTGGGGGACGCTACGGATCCCGGCGGATATTCGGCGTTCGCGGATTCGGTCGATATCGTCTATCAGGACGTGGCTCAGAAGAGGCAGGCGGAGATAATCTGCGGCAATATGGACGCGTTCAACGCGAAATACGGCATGCTGGCCATCAAAGCCAGATCCGAAGACGTCACAGCCTCTCCGGAGAGCATTTTCAGGGAATCGGAGAAAACCATCGCCGGAAGGGGATTCGAGATACTCGACGCCAGATCTCTGGAGCCGTATGAGAAATCCCACGAGATGATCGTATTCAGGAGGGAGGAACCGCGAGAACGGCGTACGCGATCGCTTTCAGGGGAGACGGTTTCCTGATGGTCTGGAATCCCCGCCGCGGCGGATGGGAGATGCCCGGGGGCCACTGCGAGGAGGGAGAGACTCCGGAAGAGACGGCTGTCCGCGAGTTCATGGAGGAGTCCGGTTACGAGATAGAGATCAGAGCCGTAAGGGATCTGGGGCATTGCCACGTCTGCGCCGCCGTGCTCGGGGAGAAGACCGGGGACGCCTGTGAAATGAATTCGGAGATTTTCACCGATCTTCCAGAAGTTCTCGCTTTTCCGAAAGATGAATATCTCGATACGGTCGCCTGGGCGCGTTCCGTCGTCTGTTCTCCTGAAAGCGGGGATCCGGGCGGGAACGGGCGCCGGCGCATGGCAGATTAGTTATAATCCGCTTGCGATACGCTCTCATGGACGAAATACAGGAAAACAGCGGCGCCCCGGAGGAGCAGACCCGGACGGAGGAGCAGGAAATTCTTCCCGTGACGGAAGCAGCCGAGAGCGATGCGCCCTCCGCGGACGCGGCGCCTCTGGAAGCCAGAATAGACGAATTATCGTCGAAAATGGATCATCTCGCATCGGTATTCTCGGACAGAATGATGTCCAGCGAGGTCCTCGCCCATTTCGAGAGCAATATGAAAAGCCAGATGGCCGACATCAGGGTTTCCGCCGTCCGCTCCCTTCTGGTCAAGATCGCCAGCGTCAGGGAGACGGCCGCCGATATGCTGGGCAGGATGCAGTCCGGAAGGGATACCATGACGGTCGATGACGCGATAGACGCCGTCGAAAGCTTCGGAGACATGCTGGAGGAGATCCTCGTCATGAACGGCGCGGTCAGATTCCGCGATGAAGCCGGCACCGCATACGAATATCCGCGCCACAACAAGATCAAGATCATTGATACCGATGATCCGGATCTTAACAAGACCATAGCCGACGTCGTGAGCTCTGGATATATTCTTGACGACAAGGTTCTGATTCCGGAGAAGGTGAAGGTTTACCGCTGCATCGGAAAACCGGAGTGACGTCGCACCGGATGGATGAGCCTGTACCGGTTGTTGTCTTCCGCGTCGGCTAAAAACAGTTTCATATTCTTCGCGGGGGAGCTCACGGGGACGGCGAGGCCGGATCCCCGCAGCTTCTGCTCGGGAATCTCCTCCAGAGTCTTTCCCAGAGAAGTCTTCGTGGGCATCGATTTGTCATGTCCCCTGAGTATCATGGCCGGCAGCGTTCCGAGATCTTCCGGAACCGATATCCTGCAGGTGCATTTTCTGCCGAAGAGCGAGTAGGCGAAGGAGTACCTTATTTCCGGAAGATCGGTTCTGGAGAACAGCGCCAGAGGAATTCCCTGGGAGTATCCTCCGGGGTAAACGCAGAACAGCCTGGCGCAGGTCCTCTGAAACGGAACCTTGAATCTGGCGTTTCCGTCGCGCGTGTACTTCTCCAGAAGTATGTACTCGTCGGCTTCTCCGTCCGAAAAGCTGCCGGGATAGACGTCCGGTTTCATCACTATCCTGACTTTATCGCAGCCCGCCGGCCAGGAGAACGTGATGCTGCAGACGCTTCCGTCCATTGTTGTCCTTATATCGGAAGCGTCGGAAAGGGTCGAGACGAACGCTCCGTTTCCGATTATCGCGGTTCCTCCGGCCGTGATCACGGCGTAAACGATTCCGGCGGATCCCGGCGGCAGAGAGAACGAGCGGGTTCCGTCGTAATTCTTTATTATCCCGCCTAAACGTCTGGCGCTGCGGTTCAGATCCGAAACGGCGCAGGAGGACATGCCGAGATTGACGGACGGATCGGAAATGTAGAGCTCCGGCTCCTCTTCCGATGTGAATTTCGCGGAAAACATGCCGCCGGAGAATGAAACCGAGAGATCCTTCACCGGTTCCGGAGGAGGCCTCGGTTTGAACACTACCGCCGCGCCTCCGGTTCTGTAGGGCACGGCTCTGTTTCCGGAGTACTCCGGAACGATTCTGTAATAATAGACGCTTCCGTCCCTGACGTCCCTGTCCGTAAAGAAGCTCTTGGTTCCGTTATCCGCGTACGGCACTCCGGAGACCGGCGGATCCGATCCCTCTTTTCTGAAAATGAGGATTCTGCTGCATCCTCTGGGAACCCTGTAATCCAGACGGGCTCCCTCTCCGGAGGGGGATGCGGAAGCGTCCGTCACGTCGGCGAAAACCGTGATCGGCCCGGACAGCGCGGCGGACGCGGAAGTCACGCCCCAGCGTCTGGAGTATACCGCGTAACGGTATTCCGTTCCGAAAGACATTCCGCGGTCGGTGTATTCCGCGTCTCTGGTTTCGGCTACCTGTTCCCCGTCCTTCTCGCTCAGGGGAGAGGAGCCCGCCTTGCGGATTATGAGGTAAGTGGTATCCGCGGGCGGAGGCGCTCCCATCGAAATCAGGATGTTGCCGTCCCCGCTGCGGGAAACGCTGACGTCCGCGGGCGGAGCGGGGCGGTGGCTGTTGAAATACCCGATCAGCCCGGGATGATCCGAGCACAGCGCCACGAGCTCCACGTACT
>JAEEKU010000105.1 GCA_016282555.1 Methanomassiliicoccaceae archaeon | reverse complement strand
TTCCGGAATTCCTCCCGCGAGGCACAGATCCGGCCGCCCGCTGAAGACTCTGGCCCAGAGGCTCAAGGGAAAAGAGGGGCGTTTCAGATCCAACCTGTCCGGTAAGCGTGTCAATTTCTCCGCCCGTACCGTCATTTCTCCGGATCCCCTGCTGTCCATCAACGACGTCGGGGTTCCGATCTACGCCGCAAGAGAGCTTACGGTTCCTCTGCACGTCAACGCCCACAATATCGAGAAGGTAAGGGAGATCGTGAGGCGCGGCCCCATGGAGGGGAAGAACACCTTCCCGTACCTCCCCGGAGCCAACTATGTGATACGCGCCGACGGCAGAAGGATCAGGATAACCGACAGGAACGCGCCCGAGGTGGCCGAGAACATAGACGTCGACTACGTCGTGGAGAGGCAGCTCATGGAGGGCGACGTGGTTCTGTTCAACAGGCAGCCTTCCCTGCACAGGATGTCCATGATGGCTCACCGCATCAAGATAATGGAGGGAAAGACCTTCAGATTCAACCTCTGCGACTGTCCCCCCTACAACGCGGACTTCGACGGGGACGAGATGAATCTTCACGTTCTGCAGTCCGACGAGGCCCGCGCGGAAGCCCGCATCCTCATGCAGGTCCAGGAGAACATCCTGTCTCCGAGGTACGGAGGCCCTATCATCGGAGCCATCCACGATCACATCACCGGCGCGTATTACCTTACCCACGGCGATTCCAGATTCGACAGGTACCAGACTTCCAACATCCTGTTCAAGCTCCCGGTGAGGACGGAGGCCCAGAGGAAATCCGCACTCCCGGACGACAAGGAGCACTCCCGTTTCGCCGATTCCGCGGACTGGGCCATCGACATGCCGGAGCCCGCGGGCGCCGACGAGAAGGGCGAGCCCTACTGGACCGGAAAGCAGCTGTTCTCAATCATCCTGCCGGAGGATTTCAACGCCACCTTCAAGGCCAACATCTGCCACAACTGCAAAGAGGGCTGCCAGAAGGAGAACTGCAAATACGACGCGTACGTGAAGATCCGCAACGGAAACCTCCTGTGCGGAACCGTCGACGTCAAGGGAATAGGAAACAGCAAGGGAAAGATTCTGGACCGCATCGCCCGCGACTACGGGGCGTCCCGCGCGGCCAAATTCATCAACCAGGTGACCAGGCTGGTTCTCGGAGCGCTCATGGATCACGGATTCAGCACCGGAATCGGAGACGAGGACATTCCCGACGAGGCAGCCAATCAGATAGCGACCCACAGCCAGGAATGCATCGACACCGTGGCGAAATACGTCGAGTCTTTCAGAGACGGGACTCTGGAGGCTATGCCCGGGCGCTCGCTCAGGGAGACTCTGGAAGTGAAAGTCATGGGAGTCCTCGGAGACGCCCGTGACCACGCCGGAGAGATCGCGGAGAAGCACCTGGGAATGGAGAACCCCGCGGTCATAATGGCTAAAGCCGGAGCCCGCGGATCCATGCTCAACCTGTCTCAGATGGCGGGGTGCGTGGGGCAGCAGGCCGTGCGCGGAGAGAGGCTGTCTAGAGGATACCACGGAAGGACTCTTCCCCACTTCGAGAGGGACGATCTCGGCGCTTACGCGAAGGGATTCTGCTCCAACTCGTACAAATCCGGATTATCCCCGACCGAGTTCTTCTTCCACGCTATGGGAGGAAGAGAAGGTCTCGTCGATACCGCGGTGAGGACTTCCAGATCCGGTTACATGCAGAGAAGGCTGGTTTCCGCCCTGGAGGATCTGAAGCTTACGTCCGACGGAACCGTCAGGAACACCATCGGAACCGTCATCCAGTTCAAGTACGGAGAGGACGGAGTGGATCCGGCGAGAACGGTCGGAGGAAAAGCCATCGATCTGGACGATCTGTTCTACGAGGTTCTTCCCGAAGACGAAGCCGAAAAGCTCATCCATCCCGAGAACAAGGGAGTCGGCGACGATTACGGAACCCGCGAGAAGGACGAGATGGAGTTCACCGACGACGGAGACGACGGAGACGAAGGAGACGAAGGCCTCGACGACTACGGAGAAGACGGAGGCGAATGATCATGGCAAGAAAAGACACTATCAACGCGCTTATCAAGAGAGGAGTCGGACAGGAGGACGCCGGCGTTCTCGCCGTCGCGCTCAAATCACTCGGAGCGATAGGCGGATCCACCGTCGAAGAGATCGTCGCGCTCGGCATTCCCGAGGAGCGCGCCGTGAAGATCCTCGCGGCGGTGAAGGACAAACCTTCCTCCTCGTCCTCTTCGAGATCCAGAAAGACCGCGGTCATCGAAGCGGAGCCTATGAAGCTCTTCGAGGCTTCTGTGAAATTCGGCGAGTGCGACGCCTCCGAGAAGAAGCTTTAGGAGTTCGCCAGAGGCCTCGAGCCGGAACTTCCCGTGAAGATAATCATGGATATCGCCGCCCGCATAAGGAAAGCCTATCCCCCCGAGGAGGCCGAGGAATACGCGGCCAGAAGGGGAGAGGTCCTGGTAAAGAGGGCGCACTCCATGTACAAATCCCACATGATGGATCAGAACGAGTCCGCCGGGGTCATGGCCGCGCACTCTCTGGGAGAGCCCGGCACCCAGATGAACATGCGTACTTTCCACTACGCGGGAGTCGCCAACATCAACGTTACCCAGGGTCTGCCCAGGCTCATCGAGATCGTGGACGCCAGGCGCGTTCCCGCGACTCCGTCTATGGACATCCCCCTCGTCGGGGAGATAGACGGAGGCCCGGTGGACGAGGGAGTCGCGAGGCACATCGCCTCCGAGATCGAGATGACCACGCTTCTGGACGTCGCCAGCATCAATACGGATGTTACCAACATGCAGCTCGTCATCGTTCCGGACGCGCGCAAGATCTCCGATAAGGGAATCACTCCCGAAGATATCCGCGACAGGCTCAACAAGATGAAGATCGTCCGCGGGAACGTTGAAATAGATCCGGTCAACAGGATAAACATCATAGCGAGATCCGACGAGCCCTCCTACAAGAAGCTGCAGTCCATGTACGACTCCATAAAGGGAACCAAGATCAAAGGAATCGACGGGATCTCCAGAGCGGTTCTGTCCAAGAGCGGAAGCGGATGGAAGATCATCACCGAGGGCAGCAATCTGAAAGAGGTCCTGAAGGTGAAGGGAGTGGATTCGGAGCACGTCATGACCAACAGCATTCTGGAGGTCGCGGACGTTCTCGGAATCGAGGCGGCCAGAAACGCCCTCATCCGCGAGGCCGAAGGCACTCTGGGCGAAGCCGGTCTGAACGTGGACAGCAGACACATCATGCTGGTCGCGGACCTCATGACCAACGACGGCTACGTGAAAGCGATCGGAAGGCACGGTATATCCGGAAAGAAGTCCTCCGTTCTCGCCAGAGCGGCGTTCGAAATCACCGCCGCCCACCTGCTCCACGCGGCCATGGTCGGAGAGACCGACTATCTGGAGGGAGTCACCGAGAACATCATCGTGGGACAGCCCGTGACTCTCGGTACCGGAGCGGTGAACCTGGAATACGTTCCCAGAAAAAGGGAGGAATGACGCTTATACGTCCCGGGAGGGAAATAAGAGCCGCAGGCCGGGAGAGACGGATCGCCTTGAGGTCCGGCGGGAACGGCTGCGCGGCTGAAACCGTTTAAACCCGTGAAAAAGGGGGATTAACAAATGAGCGATGAGAAAATCGACATAAGCAGAGCATTGAAATCGGCGATTACCACCGGAAAGGTGGAATTCGGAGTAGATCAGACACAGAAAGCGGTAAAGGCCGGAAAGGCCCAGATGGTAATCCTCGCGAGGAACTGCCCGTCTAAGGAACTGAGGGGAGACCTCGGAGTAAAAGTCCATGTTTACGAAGGAAACAACATGGAGCTCGGAGCCCTCTGCGGTAAGCCCTTTTCCGTATCTGCTCTTGTGATCATAGACAAAGGCAGTTCCAACATCTTAACGCTGTGAGGAAAATGTCCGCAGATATCGTACTTACCGAGGATACGCTCAGATACATTGCGCTGTTTGAGCAGGTAACAAAAGCTAACGCAATCGACTGCATGGATACCGAGGACAAACTCGTGTTCGTGGTTGAGAAAGGGCAGGGAAACGTCGCCGTCGGAAAGAAGGGCGAACACGTCATAAAACTGAAAGACAAAACGGGAAAGAACATCCAGGTCGTCGAATACTCGGACGATCCGGAGCAGTTCGTCAAGAACGTGTTCCACATATACAATCCTCAGAAGGTCGTTATCGAGCAGCGCGGAAACATCACCCACGCCACCGTTACCGTGGACCCCAAACTCAAGGGCCGTGCAATAGGCAAAGCCGGGAAAAATCTGCGCATAGCCAGAGATATCGTGAACAGACATCATGAGATCCAGAGCATCAGCGTGGACTGAACACGATCCCCCTGCGGCCGCCGCTGCGCGGTTTGGGGCGCGACGAAACAATTTACGGGAGATCTCTCCCGTTTTTCAATTTAAAGGGGTTCTTTCCACTTCGAGCCCGTCCGCAGTGGGATACTGCTCGGATATGACGCACTTGTACTTCAGATCCGGAGCGATCTCCTCTAATATCCAGGGGGCGACCTCCAGTTTGTTGTCCAGAACGGCGATCATTTCTTCCTCCACCCCGGCGGAGAGCAGTTCTTCTCTCGCCTTCAAAAGATCCTCTGCGTAAAGGAATCCGCGGATCAGGGTGCCGTCCTCGGTCACCGCCTGGTAATCCGCGCACACATTCTCCGCTTTGCGAATCAGCCTCCTTCTCAGCTGGACTCCGTCCTTGAAAGGGGAAGAGCAGAAATGGATGCCGATCCCGGAGCACTTCTCCATAACGTATCCGGCGCATTCTTCCGAGCCGAGGACCGCGGCGGAGATCTCGTCGCGGATCTCGTAGCCGTTTTTGTCCATCATATCCCAGTTGCTCTCCGAAAACTCCAGCTCGTTGAGGTTCACGAATTTTATCCCGATGCTTTTCGCGTAATTTACGAGCGATATTATCTCATCCTCCGCCCCGGGGATCGCGGGAATCTCGATTCCGGCATCCATTTTCGTGAATGATGCGATCTCTTCCAGCGCTGTGTCCCGCATATGCGTCCACATCCTCCGGGGAGGGTGGAAGCGTATCTCGTCCAGGCCGGCCTCCTCGAGAAGCCTGGTCTTTTCAGGATCTATGGTGGCGGTGTAGAGATGGATGTGATGATCCTCTCCGAACCTCTCTTTGAGGAGCCTGATCATGCGGACCGTGCGATCGATGCACCGGAGAGGATCTCCTCCGGTTATCCCGGTGCCTTCGGCGTCCATGGATTCCGCTTCGGCGATTATCTCCTCATCGGTAAAAACCCGGGCTTCGTTCGCGTATATCACGTCTTTTCCCTTCTTTTCGAGGGATACGGGGCAGTACTCGCAGCCCCAGGAGCATTCTCCGGTGACGAAGAGGACCATTTTGGATCCCTCGATGCAGTATTCGCATCCTCTGGCGAGATCTCCGGTGCAGGCGGATCCGCATTCGAGCTCTTTTATCATGATCTCCGATAGGTGCGATGGTTTATATCTGTCGGCATTGTAATTGCCGGCATGAAAAGAAGAACCGGGCTGATACTGGCTCTGGACGAAACCGACGGGAAGAAGGCTCTGGACATCGCCGGAAAAGTTTCGGAGTACGCCGACGCGATCAAGATAAACTGGCCGCTCGTTCTTTCCGGAGGGCCGGAGATGATCACGAAACTGTCCGATTATTCCGATGTCATATGCGATTTCAAAGTCGCCGATATACCGAATACGGTGAAGCTGATTGTGGAGAACGCCGTCTCCAGAGGAGCTTCCGGGGTCATAGTGCATGCGTTCACGGGAGGGGATTCTCTGACAGCCGCGGTGGAAGCGTCCGGGGGCGCAGATATCTTCGCGGTTACCGAGATGAGCCATCCGGGAGGACTGACGTTTACCGCTAAGCACGCGGAGGAGATGGTTCTGCTGGGGAAGGAGTGCGGAGTGAGAGGATTCATCGCGCCCGCGACCAGGCCTGAAAGAATCGCGTTCGTAAGGAACATCGCCGGTCCGGACAAGCTGATTCTGTCTCCCGGAGTAGGAACGCAGGGCGGAAAGGCTTCCGATGCGATCAGGGCTGGAGCTGATTACGCCATCGTAGGCAGATCCATTTACGGATCGGAGGATCCGAAGAGGGCTGCGAAGAGGTTCGCGGAGGATATGCGCGGTCTGATCTGAACTTTTGTGAATAAAAATCCTTAATCGCATCAGCAGGAGGGTTGCGGAATGAATCACGGTCCTGGCGGCAAGGCCGGCGCGGTTCCCTGGCCGGTAAGCTACCTTTACGCCCTGGAGACGGATCCCGGAAACGTTTCAGTCGAATCCGTAAAAGCATCGGTAAACGGATCTCCTCTGGAGACCGTATGCGGTCCCGGAAAAGGCCGCATTTCCGCTTACTGGGCTTTCGATCGTCTTACAGGGAGAGGACCGTTCAATTCGTTCTACGCCGCCGTAAACATCGATGACGGAAGCGGTTTCGACAACGGCGAGACGCGGCTGAACCGCAAAGCGGGAACAATCGCCTTCGTTCTGGATCCTTATGATCTGAAGAAAACGGTTTCCGGAACGAAATTCAAGGGAAAGTACAACATCATGCTGATCGTCCCGGCCGTGTACTGGAAATCGGAGGGCAATGTGCTGTTCCTTTCCGGTTCCCCGGATTACGACGCGGGGGGAACGGTCTGTTCCGGAATGAAAGCGTACGCACACTGTTTCGGAGACGGAAAAACCTTCGCCAGAGTTTACCCGTATATCGGTCTGGGGGTTTACGAAGCGTCTGTCAGCGGCGGCAGGCTCCAGTCGGTCAGCGGAGTTCTGCCAGAAGCCGGAAAAACCTGCGATCAGTTCAAAGCGTGCGCGGATAATGCGGTTCCCGCTCCGGATTCCCGCTACCAGCTGTGGAATTTCTACCAGTGGACTCTGTATAAGATGATGGCTTACACGGTCATGGGAACCAGGAACTCCCAGGCTGTGGCGGGAGAGGGCCCCGTAAGAGGGAATTCCCCCTCCGTTACCGGTCTGGCGGACGAAGCCGGGCCTTACGCGCGTTCGGATTCCTCCCGTTCCAAACTGTTCCTCGAGAACGCCTGGGGATCGGTCAGCGAATTCATCGGAGACGCGTTTTTGCAGGACAGAGTTCTTTTCACCGGCAACGCTCTCGGAGGCAGCGCCCTGAACGGAAGCCAGACTTCCGCGGGAGTCTCTCTTCCGTCGTCTCCCGGCAGGATTACGGAGACCTCTTCCGTTTCCGGAACATGGGATTTTCCTGTCGGATCCCTCGATTCGGACAGCGTGACGGGTTTAGATTACCCCGGGGATTTTGTGTACCCCGGTTCCGGCCGCAGGTCTCTCTGTGCGGGAGGAAGCTGGTTCGGAGGCAGTCTCGCGGGCGCTGCCTGCATTTCCGGAGCCCTCGGCCTGAGCGACGCGTCGCCTAGAACAGGGGCCCGTCTGGCTTATGTGATGAGCGGCGATGCGGCGGCCGGAGATCGTTCCGATCTTTGAAAAACATCTTCCGCGAATGTTTCAAAAATCTCTTCGGGGAGATGCCGTAACGGTCTGGCGGTTTTAAATCATTTGCCGGAACAGCATCCCGGAGAGACGTCCGCAGGCTCCTGCTTCTTTCCCGGAGATTTGCGATCGCGTTTCCGCGCCCCGAAAGCGTGCACATCCGATACGGATTTATTAAGATGAGAGGATCGCCGTGCCGATGTCTGCGTCGGTTTGACGCATCATCCCGAACCGGGGTTACGATTATGGCAAATCTGAAGAAACTTACGCTGCTGCATTCCAACGACATGCACGGGGATTTCCTCGCCGAGAACGTGGATCAGAACTTAATCGGAGGCGTTTCCATGCTCTCCGGTTACATCAACAAAGTGAGGCAGGAAGAGAAGAACGTGATATACGCCATCGCCGGCGACATGTTCAGGGGTTCGATCATCGACTCCGAATACCAGGGGATATCCACCATCGAGATCATGAATCTGCTCGGGCCGGACATCGTCACTCTGGGAAACCACGAGGTCGATTACGGCGTAGCGCATCTTCTTTTCCTCGAGAAATGCGCCGAATTCCCTATCATCAACGCTAATATGCACATCAAGACCAACAACGTCCGTCTGTTCGAGCCCTGCCACATAATCAACATCGACGGCATGAAGGTCCTTTTCATCGGAATCCTGACCGAACAGGTTCTCGCCCAGTGCAAAACGGACGGAATCATCGGAACATTCGTCAACATCGAGGATGCCGCGGAGGAAGTGGGAAAGATATGCAACACGTACAACGCCATCGATATCGACTTCACCGTCCTCCTGACGCATATCGGATTCGAGGAGGATAAGAAACTGGCTGAGCTTCTGAAGCCCGAATGGGGAGTGGACGTCATCATCGGAGGGCATTCCCACACTTTCCTCACGGAGCCCTGCGAGGTAAACGGAATACCTATAGTCCAGGCCGGAACCGGAACCGATCAGATCGGGCGTTTCGACATTCTGATCGATACGGACAACAACTGCATCGACTCCTACACATGGAAGCCGGTTCCCATCAATTCCGAGAACTGTCCCAGGGATCCCGCTATCGAGGAGGTCATCGGAACCTACAAATCCCGTACCGACGTCAAGTACGGCCGCATCGTGACGAAATTCGTAAGGCAGCTCACCCACCCGGACAGGATACGCGAGACGGAGCTCGGGGATCTGTTCAGCGACGTTCTCAAAGACGCGCTCGGAGTCGACATTTTCCTGCTGGGATCCGGAAGCATACGCAACGAGCAGCTCGGTCCGGTCGTTACCAAGGGGGATCTTTCCGAGTGCTTCCCCTACGACGACGCTGTCCATATGATCTACGTGACCGGGGCCCAGCTGAAGCATATGCTCAAACGCATGCTCAGAGACGGGGTTTTCGCCGGGGAGCACTGCGAGTTCTACCAGCTCTCGAGAGGTCTGGTCGTGGAATACGATCAGGCTACCCATTCCTTCCTGAGATTCGATTTCGAGGGCGAGCCGGTCGACGATAACAAAGTCTACACTCTGGGTCTCCAGCACTTCCATTATCTGAACATGGCGGATTCGTTCGACATCACCCTCGACGAAGTCCGCAAGAATCACAAGGACCGCGTGATCTCGACTTCCTGCCTGCAGGTTATCGAGGAGGCGCTCCAGGAGGGGCAGCACCAGAACGCGTCGGGAGAGGGAAGGCTCATCCTCCATCTGATATGAAATATCCGCTTTCCGGCTTCCGGCCGGAGAGCCCCTTTTTTATAATATATGATCAATGCGCGGGCCGGATTCCCGGACCCGGAGGCCGCGCGGACGGCACGGTTTCTTTCCGGAAACGCCGGACCCGGCCGTTGCGGCGGCATGTTTTCCCGGAAAGTACGCTTTACCGCTGGCATCCGTCCGGCTTCTACCTAAAACCTATTTATACGGGCCGGTTTATCAACCGCCACTCTACGGAGACATAAGAATGCTTAAAATCGGAAAAGAGTCGGCCTCATCTCCGGAAAAAGGAGAGGGCCGCGACGTAAGCGGCAAAGGGTGGTTCGCAAACCACTGGTGCGCCCTTTCCGTCTGCGTTATCGTCATAATAGCGCTGCTGCTAAGGACGGTGTTCGCATACGGCATCTCCGCGGACGGCGATTTTGCCCTGTCCGGAGGTGCTGGCGCCCAATATCACCTGCATGTGATCGAAAGCATATTGAACGGCAGTTATGCCATAGGCGCGGATTCTGCTGTGAATTATCCCGTCGGAGGACTCAACGTTTACCCGCCCCTTGTTGATTTCATTGCGGCCGGTATAGCTTCCTTTACATCTCCTTCGGCGGCATTGGGCGGACTCAATCCCGTTATCGGCGCTCTGACATGTATTCCCGTGTTCCTCGTTGCCAGGGAAATGTTCGGCAGCAAGTTCACCGGAGTTCTCGCGGCGCTGATATTCGCGTTCCTGCCTCTCCCAATAGCCACATCCGTATTCTCCAACGGAAACGAATACGCTCTCGCCGCGTTCCTCGTTACGTTCATGTCGTTCTTCCTCGTCAGGGCGGCGAAAGCTCTTGACTCGGAAGACGGAAGGAAAACCGCATTGATCAACGGCTCCGTCGCCGGCCTGTTCCTGGGGCTCGCCGCCCTTACCTGGAACGGTTTCGGGGTGCTCATCGCTGTTGTCGCGGCCGTCCTGCTCGTGCAGCTGACGGCGAGGCGCATCAGCGGAAAGGATCTCCGCAACCCGTTCATCACCTACACGGCCGCCATGGCGATCGGACTCGTCATCGCCGCGGTTTATTACATTCCTGCCGGACTGTGGGATGCGGTTTTCTCCGGGCCATGCCTTCTCACCGTTCTGACTATAGTGTTCGCGGCCGCGTTCCTCGCCCTCGAGAAGAAATCCTGGATCATCACGATCCCCGCGCTCGTCATATGCTTCGTCGCCGTGATGGCCGTCATGTGGCTCGCCGTGCCCGATCTCTTCAGCGATCTCGTCGCCGGAAACAGCATATTCACCGATCTTATGGGATCTCTTGTTTCCACCCGCGTGTCCATGTCCAACGTGGCCGCGTACTACGGCTGGCTCACCATGTGGCTTCCCATCTGCCTCGCGATCTACGAGACCTTCGTCTTCGTCAGGAAAGACCGTTCCTCGCTCAGGCTTTTCACCGCCGTCTGGCTGTACATGATGTTCTTCGCCGTCTGGTCCTCTTACGCGACCGCTGCGGCCGTAGGATGCGTGTTCGCGGTAGGTTCCGCGGCCGCTCTCGTCAAACTCGTGTCCTTCGCGAAAGTAAAGGACTGGATATCCGACATCAGGTCCGCCGGAATACTCAAGAGCGGAAAGAAGATCCTCAAGCCGGTGCCCCTGGCCACCGTTCTCATCGTTATATTCCTGGTCGCCGCGCCCAACCTCGTCTACGGACTTGACGCCGGCGTCCCTACCAACGACTCGTCCAACGTCCTGTACAACGGAAACACCCAGTACACCATCAAGACCGGCGATCAGTACACCGTCGGAGAGATATGGGACTCCGTCAAGGATAAAGACAAATCCGGTGCCATCGCCGCGCGCTCCGATTACTCATACGATGCCGTCGCCTACGGCGATTTCGATTCAGTCACCGATCTGTTCGGCGGAGGCTCTTCCGCATTGTCTCATATTCTGCTTTCGGAAGGAGCTCCGGGCGCCATCGCGTCTATGACCATGCGCATAGTTATCGACCAGGGCATCGATAAGTTCAGTTCGGACTTCACCAACCATTCCGTGTACGAAAAGATCAAGACCTATTTCACCGACTGCGACGCGCTGTACGCCGAACTCAGGGACAACGCCGACAAATACGGCAATCTGAACTCCGACGTGAACTGCGAGAACGCTCTCTATTTCGCCTCCGTCAGATGCATGACGGATTCCATGAGCGTCGCCGACATCTCCAAGACCTACGACAACGTCTGCAGCACATCCGGAAAGAAGATCTCCTATGTTCTTCTGGATCCCGCGATGATCCCCGTGCAGTACGGAGGCGGAGACCAGTTCGCAGCCACGGCTTACTTCGCCGATTACGCTATCGACAGTTACGGAGCTCCCACGGAATTCTACACGTACAACACCTACTACGGATACACTTCCTATACCGACGCCATCTACGACACTTTCCTGTGGAAGGCGTACATCGGCCCCTCCGCTTCCGAAGCGGGACAGAGCAGTTCTTACGGCTACCTCTACGATCTCTCCTCCAGCACCGGATCCGTCGTGGCCAGCCCCGAAGGCATGGCGGGATTCAAGATCTCCAAATGGATCGTCCGCTACAACCCCGACGAGAACGTAACCGATAACGAAGGCTGGGAGTATATGGATCATTCCGAAGCGGTCGCCAAGCAGAAGGCCGACGGAGGAATCATCAACTATCTGTCTTCCTACATCCTCTACGAGTACACCGGAATCGGCGGCTCCGGCTCCGTTTCCGGAACGGTCGTTTCGTCCTACGGATCGGTCGAGGGAATCCGCGCCGAGCTCTACTCGTTCACGGAATCCGGAAAGACCGTGCTGACCTCCTCCGACACAGTCAGGGAGATCAGGACCTCCGATGTCACCAAGTGGTACGGAGAGTACACGCTTGTAACCTCTTCATCCGAATACGAGGTTCTCCTCAAATCCGGAGACGTAGTAATCGCATCGTTCAGGAACTCCGTTCCCGAAACCTACGACGCAGGATTCATCTCCGTGGACGGAACCGTCTCCGTGGACGGAAACCTGTTCTCCGGAAAGCCCATGAAACTGGTGTTCCAGAACAAGTCCGTGCCTGCCGCGAAATACGAGGTGACGAGCTACGACGGAACCTTCTCTCTCCCCAGAGTTCTGGAGGGAGGATACGACGTCACGATGTACGACTCCTCCGCAGCCAAAGCCGCGACCGCCGCCGTCACCATCGTTTCCGACGGAAGCTCCGGCATATCCGGACTCGTGGTGAAACCCGCGTCGCAGAAGCTCACGGTCACCGTGAACGACTCCTCCGGAAACTCCGCCGAGGGCGGAAGGATCACCGCGGTCAACACCTCTAACGGAATCATGTTCTCGGCGCCCGTCGAGGACGGAAGGGCCGTCATAAGCGTCCTGCCCGGAACTTACACTCTCCAGGCTTCCGAAGGATATGTGTCATCTTCGTCTACCACATACAACGTGAGCTCCAGCGCAAGGTCTGCGACTCTCACCGTTTACAACGCCGATGAAGTTTTCATCTCCGACTCCCGCGATCTCGTGTTCTCCGCCGGATCTTTCAGCACCGTCACCTACGACGGAGGCTCCAAGGTGAGCCTGCCCAAAGGTCTCGCGACCGATAAGAGATTGTACACCGTTTACGGAATGGACGGAAACAAGGTTATTCTGGGCACCTACGACGGAACCCTCTCCCTCGGAGAGTACGCGGCCGTAAAGGTGAAAGGAACCCTCAAGAACGGAAACGACGGAGCGTCCGGAAACGTTTACTTCATCAACGATTCCAAGCAGACCGTTTACGTCAAGGCGGAAGAGGACGGAAGCTTCGAAGCCGTTCTTCCTGCGGGAACGTACTCGTTCTTCGCCGACAACGGCTCGGATAAGGTCGCCGTAACGTCTTACACGGTCAGTTCCGACACCGATCTCGGAGACATTTCCCTGGTCGACGGAAGGAGGATCACCGCCACGCTCAGGTACGCCAGCGGAACCAGTTCCGGTAACGTCGGCCTGCCCTTTGTGACCTCCGATCTCTCCTACACCTATTCCGGCACCGAGTACCACATGTACGGAATGACCGGAACCTCCGGATCCTCCGTGTTCTTTATTCCCGACGACGTCGCGTCCAAGGTCGTTTTCAACGGCGGCTCTCTCGACAACGCGACCTTCTACGGATCTTCGATGTCCTCGTCCGCGTCCGCCGGAACGTCTAACACCACGATCTACGTGACCGTCGCGCTCTACAGCGAGAGTTCGCCCGGAGCCAACTACGTCAAGCAGATTCCCGTTACTTCCGGGTACGACATGACGCTCACTCCCTACGTCTCCGGAGACGACATAGTCTTCACGGCGGGAGAGACCAAGAACATGAACATCGGACAGTACAGCGTGAAGATGTCCGGAAACAAGTACTTCAACGGAACCGTTTACCTGTATCCCGGCGACTCCTCGCTCAGAGGACTCGAACCGATGGACGCTCACAAGATAACGATAACCAAGGAGGATTCCGACAAACTCACGATCGAAACCATCGATGAGGATGCGGAATACGCCGAAGACGGCAGCGACTACTACTTCAAAGACGGATACGTCTACTATCTGTCCTCCGTCGCGGGCGCCTCCGCCGGTTCCAACGTAAGGTTCGCTACCGTGGATCTTACTTCTGATTACTACATCACATCCATCGACATGACCGCGAATCAGGCCCCGATGACCGTCACCGGTTACATCGGCGTCGCAGCCAGCGGAGACCTCATCGTTTCCGACGGCTCCGTGAAGATCTATTCGCCGATCAGCAACGGGCAGTACACCGTCGTCATGCCGGCTTCGATGGCCGCCGCCGACTTCAACGTCTCTGCCAGCCACACCGCCAACGGAAAGGAATACACGTACACGGGATCTGCTCTTGCCACCGGCCTTAACGACGGATCTGTGTTCAACGTCGCCGTAACCGGAGACGGAACGGAATCCGAAGACGAGGATGCCGATTTCACTGCTGAAATCACTTCCTCTGTATTCGCGAACGGAAACGGAGAGGCGACTGTGAAGATAACCAACAACACCGATTCGCCTTCGATCTATGTAGTCAAATCAGGAAGCGCCTGGGCTCTCGCCAAGACCGTCAGCGTCACGGTGGATCCCAAAGCCTCCGGAACAGTTACCGTCTCGGGATACTACAACGAGAACAAGGTGGCTCCCGGTTCGGACGGACTCTCGCTGATCGTCAGCGACATTACCGGCACGGACTCCAAGACTCTGAACATCACCGAGAACTCGGCTCCTTCAACCGGTTCGAAGGGCGCTGACATCCTCAAGCCCGGCGAAAGGTCCGGAGAGCACGAGGCCGCCATCGACAAAGTGTCCGCTACCGAGTACATGTACGCCGTCACCGTCGTGAACCACGACAATTACTCCAAGACCGTCAGGATCTCGGCTCCCGCGCACGAGGGATGGTACGTGACCGTATCCGACGAAAGCGGATACACCATACGCGGTTCTGATGCGGAGTTCACCATCTACGGTCTCCAGACCGCCGTCTATTACGTGAAGTACATGCTCGTCGGAGACGGTACCGGAATAACCGTTCCGTCCGTACCGGTTTCCGTGGAATGCGGATCCGTTCAGAAGACGCTCAGCCTGTCGCCCGCCGATATCGAGGTAGAGGTCAGTTCCATGAGCGCCAGCGGAGACAATATCTACAACACCAGATCCGATATCCCGGCCGGAATATGGTTCCTGCTCGCCGTAGGAGTGCTCCTGCTTATCGCTGCGCTCTGGCTCGGAAGCAAGAGGGGGGTGTTCACACGCAGATGAATAAACTGTTGATCATCGCGGCTGCTGTCCTGGCGGCCGCACTCGTACTGATTCCCGCTGCGGATATAGACGGCGCATACCATTCTATAGACGGGGAAAAGAGCGTTATCGCGGTCGAGGAAGATGCGGATTTCACCATCCTGTATTCCGACTCCGAACACGATACCATGGATATCACCTTCACCGCCAGACTCGTCGATTCCAAGGGCAACACGGTATCGGGAGCCGTCTCCCCCTCTACCGGAACCGTCGACAACAAAGTTCCCGAGATCCTGACCGTCACCGCGCCCAAGGATGCCGGAAGCTACACTCTCGAAGTGGTTTACAACGGAACCGTCACCATCGACGGGACCGAAACCGAAATCGAAGAGATAACCGACAGGTTCTCCATCAAAGCGGTCAACCCCGTAACGCTGACCGTCGACGTCGAGATGAAAGATCAGTCCGTGAACCTCTCCGGTTACGGAGTGTACTTCTGGATCGACGGCCAGAAGATGGAGGACAGCTACAAGACCTTCACAGTCAGCAGCAACGGAACCGGCTCGGTCAAATACGACTGGGTCGCCGACGTCTCCTCCGGAAAGCACACCTTCTGGGTGGAATCCGCCAACGGGGGAGTCACGGATATCGCGGGTCTCAGCGAGAAACACGATTTCTACGTCGGAGACAACGACTACTCGCTTGCCATCGCGTTCGCGATCCTGTTCGTCATCATCATGATAATACTCGTGGTGTGGATTTACAGGAAGCCCGTGAAGAACTTCGGAAAACCGAAGGCGAGACGCAAAAACTGATTAGAACGGGGGGAAACCCCCTTTTTACAATTTTTTAAGAAAATTATCCATGCAGACCGCGTTCAGCATGTCCGAGCGCGTCTTATCCATTACCCCTCTGGCGATATCCTGCTTTCTCCTTACCGGCGCCAGAGCGTCCGGGATATCGAAAGACATCACGGTTTCGTGGATCTCCTCCATTATCCCGAACAGTCCGGCGGCGGGATCCAGTTCTCCCTTCATTAGATGAGTCATTATCATTCTCCTGATCTCGCCTTCGCAGTCGCAAAGACCCAGGATCCACTGTCCCGGAGGTATGCCCATCTCTCTGTAATCAGGGACGGGTTTTCCCGACACGGCGCAGTGCAGAAGAACCGCCTCCGCATACTCGCAGACGCTGTCCAGAGCCGGCTGGGTGACGCACCGGATCTTTCCGAGCTCCTCCTCCATTTCCGCGATGAAGCGTTCCGGATCTCCGGAGCGCTGTATGACGCTTATCGCGGT
>JAEEKU010000104.1 GCA_016282555.1 Methanomassiliicoccaceae archaeon | reverse complement strand
TATGACCACTCCGATGAACAGGGACGAGTAGACTTCTCTCGTCAGAAGAGCCAGAATGATCGCCACGAGAGGCGGGGCGAGGGCCCATACGGTTCCCGAGAATCTGCTTCCCTCGTCCGCGGGCGGAGTGATCGCGAATGCCGTTATCAGTACGATCAGAATTACCAGTATTACGAAAACGGCCTTGTATGCGGTCATCTGGGCCGTCTTCGGGATGAGGAACCCCCCTCGGCGCTCATAGGACGTTATGTCTTTACGATGATATAAGGTATCTGAAACGTCCCGGCCGTTCCGCGTTGTTATCAGAGATCAGATGAAAGCGCCGATCGCAGGAGCGTCGAGGCGATCCATGTCGTAGAATATTATCGCTTCCCTCACGCCCTCCGCGCCGCATCCGGTTCCCATGAAGCGATCGAGCATGGACATCCTCCAGAGAAGATCCATGACCGTGACCGCCATGCTTCCGTAGTACGCGTTGGACATGTCGTCCTCGTATCCGTTGTAATCCATCATCGAGAACACGCTTCCCATGAAGCTGTCCCTTCCGTTGAGAGTGTTGATGTAGTCTCTCAGCACTCTGATTCCTTCTCTGTCCGGGATCATCAGCTTCACGTCGTCCGCGTTCACGGATTCCCTGTAATTCAGGTCTCCGTCGTCATCCATCACGCTCCATCTGATCTTTCCGCCGGAAGCCATGAACATATTCCAGTTCCAGTCCTTATCGCAGTAGACGGGGACGTTGAGGGGATCCTCGGAGCCCATGGATTCCATCGCCAGATCCCTTCCCGCCTCCTCCAGGGAGTCCATGTCCGGACGCGGTTCCGGCTGTATTCCGGAAAGGGACATCACCGGTTCGATCTGGGAGAGATCCATTATCCTGCTGAGGTACGGAAGCTCCGCGAACATTCCGGCGTTCTCGGATACCGTCATGCGGAGGCGGGAAGGATCGGACAAGACGCCCGCCTCTCTGCAGTTGAAATAGAATTCCTTGTAAACCGCCGCGGACTGCTCCAGAGCGGGAGGTATTCTCGCGGACGCTCTGGATACGATGTCTTTCGCTTCGGCGAGCGCGTCGGCCCCGTTTCCCGTCCAGACTCCTCTGCACGAGAGGTCCAGTTCCACTTTGATCCTGTCGCTGGCATACAGGTGGAACGGGAACTGCCTGCAGTACGCCGTTCTGTTATCGTATACAGTGCACTTTCTGTTCTCCAGGAAGACGCAGGATCCGCAGCCCTTCTTCAGCGCGAGGGCGTGGTGCGGCTCCGGACCGCGTATCTTCACCAGACGCCCCGGATAGTTCTCTTTGAAAAACGGGCGCTCCTCCGGAAGAACCTCCGGCTGGCACAGGCAGCACATGCCGCACCCTTCGGGGCACTCGATCCTTCTTCCCGCGACTTCGGAGTAATCGATTTCGTATTCAGCCACATATATCCCGTCCCAGTGCCTCTCCGCAGAATTCTCTTCCTGATATTTGGGTTTCTCCTCTGATCATCACGGTATCCGGGAATACGGCACTGAATCCGCCGTAGGGGGAATGGCCGCATCTGCTGTGAAGCCTGCCCGGGTCGATGACCGCAGCTTCGTGCATATCGAAGAGAGCGAAGTCCGCGTCGAATCCCTCCTGTATTTTTCCCTTTTTCACGGAAAACGCCGAGGCGGGGTTCTCCGCGCCCATGGAAACCGCCAGGCTCAGCGGGATCGCTCCCGTTCTGACCATGTCCATCACTACCGGGACGGTCGTTTCGGCACCGGGAATCCCGCTCGGGGCTTCGGAGAACGGGCGGCTCTTCTCCTCCGCGGTGTGCGGGGCGTGATCCGATCCCAGCATCGTTATTTTTCCGGCGAGGAACTCTTTGTAAAGGGCGGAGCGCATCTCGGGATCCCTTACCGGAGGGTTGACTTTGTATTCCGCCCCGGTGTTGCGGCAGGTGTCGAAGAGCAGATGATGGAGTGTCGCTTCCGTCGTGAAACCGGATTCCGCGGCGAGATCCAGAACCCGGGGGGAAGTCACATGGCATATGTTGATCCTGCAGCCCCCGAACTCCGCGGACAGTCTGGAAACCGCATTGTATTCGGCCTCTTCCGGCCTGTTCGCAGAATGGTCTGAAGTGCAGCGCTCCTCTCCGCGCAGGATCATCGAATCGTCCTCCGCATGGACGCTCATCCTCTTTCCGGTTTTGAGCACGCGCCTGACTGCCGGGATCATATCGGCGTCGTGGTTGAGAAGAATGTCTCCGGTGGTGGAACCCATGAAAAGCTTGAATCCGGCGACGAACGGGGCCAGAACCGCCGGGTTGCAGTCTTTCGTGACCGCCGCGAATAATCCATAATCTGTGAACGATCTTCCGCGTATGGCGGTTTTCTTGGCCGCCAGCGTCCATACGTCGGTTGCCGGGGGCACGGTGTTGGGCATATCGAGCACGCAGGTGAGGCCTCCGTGGAGAGCCGAGAGCGAGCCGGTGCCGAAATCCTCTTTGTGCGTCATTCCGGGATCCCTGAAGTGCACGTGCGGATCCGTGAAGCCCGGAAGGATGATGCTGCGGCCGGCGTCTATGCGTCTGCAGGCCCCCGGAATGCTTTTGGAGACTTTCGCTATCTTTCCGTTTTCGATTCCTATTTCCGCATACCCGAGCTCCCCGTTTACGTACGCGTTGCCCTGCAGAATCAGATCGTACGGCATCGTTCTCCCCCTGTTATCTCTCCGTACGGAGATTTTTCGGAAAATATGGTTCCCCTGAACGTGAAAAGCCGGGCGTCCGGATAGGTCCACGCGTCCGGCGGGAGTCCGGCTTTGACCGAGACCCACTGGAGAAATTCGGAAGCGTCCCATCCCTGCTCGGTCGCGACCTGGGGAAGCAGCAGTCCGCGGCGTCCCCGGCATTCTATCATAAGGCCGTCCCTTCCGATCTCTATCGAGCTGATTATCTTCTGCGGATCCTTCTCCGTAACGGGTTCCGGAGGGGTGAGTATGGTAACCTCCACGGTTATCTTTTTCAGTTCCTCTTTTCTCAGAACCGGGAATCTGGGATCATGGCAGGCCGATCTCGCCGATTCGGCCAGAGCCTGCTTAAGCGGCATCACCGGATACGGGTACCCTATGCATCCTCTGAGATCTCTCTCCGGATACGTAAGGAAGGTCACGAACGCTCCGGAAAGGGCATCGAAGGATTCCGGAAGCGGCACCCCGGCGCTCTCCGCTCCAGTCTCCTTTTCCGCGCAGGATCTGGCGAATCTCACCGCTTCGGGCCCGTGCAAGCCTCATTCCTCCGACAGGGTGATCTTCTCGGGTCTGTTTCCGCCGTCGGTATCGATGTTAATTTTGCCTTTTTTAACGCCGCACGTGCTGGACGCAGCCTCTTTCCAGCTGGTTTCCATATCCGCCGCCGTGTTTTTCATGAAATCCGGTCCGGGAATCCTCTGGATCAGGGCGGACATGCCCATCATCAGATCCATTCCCATCCTCATGAAGTACTTCTGCACTTCCGGATCGGTAAAGGCGTAGTACGTGTCTCTGAACATGCTCTCCGCCTTCTCCCGTTCCTCGTGGATTTTTCTTCCGGTCCTTGTCTCTCCGGATTCCCCGCGGCAGCTTTCGGATTCTTTGCGATCCATCAGCTTTTCGATCAGTTCCCTGTTTTCTTTTATGAATGCCTCGATTTCTTCATCGCTGTATCCCATAATCTCACCTGCTGAATTTTACAATGAGTTCTCCGTTTTTGAAACCTGCGCCGGTCACGTCTCTGCGGACGAGGGTGTCGGGAAGCTGGACGTTGCGCTTCTGGCTTCCCACATGGATCATCACGGTGCCGGGATCTATCCTGAACAGCTCCACGCTGTCTCCGCTCACGAAGGGCATTTTCATAACGAGCCTGTGCTCGCCGTCGACAGTCTCGAAGCGCATCGGGCTGGAAGATGCGTATACCTCCGAGGGATCCGACTCCCCGAACAGCATATCCGCCATCATATCCAGTTTGTCCAGCCCTCTGAGCTCGGTTTTCATCATGAAACATTTTTTCATGACCAGGGGATCGAAAACCGAATGGATCTCCTCCATGTAGGTCTCCTGCTCTTTCAGTTTTTCTTTCAGGAAGCCGTCCCCCGCGGCCTCGGGAGGTATGATCCTGTTCACGACCACGGCCTCCACGTTTTTGTTGTAGAGGCAGAGGTACGTGTACGCGCGCATCGTCTCCTTTATGACCATGCGCTCCGGATTGAGGACGAGCCTCACAGTGGTTCTCTCCGGATCCTCGAGGATGTCTTTCACGTCTTTCATGTTTCTTTTGATGTCTTCGAGGGAGTTGAGAACCTCTTTGGACGGAAGCGGCATGTCCATTATCTTCCCCACGGTCATCCTCGCCACGCCCAGAAGCCTTTTGATCAGGGAGAAGCTCCTGTCGAGATACCAGTTCGACACGTCAGGAAAACTGAGAAGCCTGAGCG
>JAEEKU010000103.1 GCA_016282555.1 Methanomassiliicoccaceae archaeon | reverse complement strand
GGATTCAAGCTGTTCGGAATCAAGTTCTGAACCGTTTCCGGAATCGTTCCGGCAGGCGGATCGGCGAATATATTAAATACGGAGATCGGGATAAAGTATTTGGTCTGAGGCTTGGCTCGCAAGATCCGGCTGACGACCACCTTTCTCTTCATGGCAATCACCTTACGCCCGGACGTCCTTGCGACTCCGGGTTGTTTCTGATTTTTTCCGGAAAGATCGCCGGCTGGTTTTATTAGTCATGAGACGATCCCGGGTCCGGACAATCAGCGGAGGGGATTTGCATAACTGTACTAAATCTCAGAAATCCGGATGACAAGGCGTACGTTGTCTGCGCCGCGGCATCCGCCGCCGTCATGCTGGCATCTTCTGTTATTTCCATAGCGTACCTCGTCGCCGAAGCTCCGGACGAAGCATATATTCTCACTTCGGGCGAAGAACCGATCGGAGTGGCGTTTCCGCTGTTCTGCGCCGCGGTATTCGTTCTCTGCCTGATACTGGTCGTCAGAGATCTGGCAAAAAGGCTCAGGGGCTGTCCCCGGGACGAGCGGGATGCCCGTTTTATGAGGACATCCGCGTGCAAGGCGGGCATGCTGTTATCCGTCACTGCGTTCACTTCTCTGGCAATGATATTGTTCTCGGAACTGATAGGCGAGGGGATAGCGGACGATTTCCTCGGGAAAATGACGGATTACGAGATAATGGTCAGCATGATGTGCGCCGGCCCCGAGGAGGAATTCCTCTGCCGCGTGCTGATGATAGGTTTTCCGGTGGCGCTGATCTGCGTTGCGAAAGGGCATCAGAAGTGCGCGAAGACCATGCTGGGCGGTTTCGGGATGAGCAGGACCGCCATGGTGTTCCTTGTAATTTCCTCTGTCGCCTTCGGCCTGCTTCATCTGGACGGGTGGAGCATCATGAAATTTCCGGATACGTTCATTTCCGGGATGCTTTTCGGATACGTGTACATACAGTACGGGGTTCACGCGGTCATTGTGATGCATTCGTCCTTCGATCTGTTGGCATGCTTCGATTTCTTCATCGGGGGAGCTGGCACCGTTCCGTTGATAATTACGGGCGCTTTGGGATTCGTCCTGCTGATCCGGTCCCTGTTCAAATTCAGGTCATATATTCCCGAGAATACTCTGCACGAGCCGTTCGAAGGAAACTTTATCGGGATGTGGGACAGAGACTGATTTATCCTGCAGGATTGGTACGCCCGGATGTTTATCTTCCGGCGTTTTTACCCTTCAGGAAGCTCAGTCCGACGATTGCGACGGCGATAAGAGTGGTGATCGCCGTAAGGACGGATACGAATACCACCGCCGGCGACGAATGGCCGGCCCGGGCTGCCGGTTCCGGCGGGAGATCGTTCGCATTTTCCAGAAATCCGTCCGGGTCCCCGGCATCGGAACTTTCCGCATCTGCGAGGTCTGCAACGAGTGCCGGAGACAGAGCTATGACGAGCAGCAGTAATATGTCAAATCTCATTTTCATAGTCCGTTTCCCTCCCGGCGCTAATCTTACCGTTGCCGTATCGCATCCTGGATATTCATATTTGTTTCAAGACCGGTGCTTGCGCGCGGGGAGACAGCCTGTCCGCTCCGGCGCTTTCTCTCTTTACGTATTTTTCATCAGGAAGTCAGATATAACAGCCGCTCCTCTTCCGGGCAGGCATGAAAGTATCTGAAGCGGCCGGGCGTTTCATGGCTCCGGCGGTTCTCGCGGCGGCCGTCCTGGCTTTTTTGGTTCCGGGGACGGGACTGTGGATAAGCACGGGATGGATCGACTGGCTGCTGATGGCCATAATGTTCGGAATGGGGCTGGCTATCAGGCCTGACGATTTCAAGGCCATCTTCACCCGTCCCCGGGATGTCGCCGCCGGATGCGTCGCGCAGTTCACCATAATGCCGCTGGCCGCTTACGCGCTCTGCCGCCTTTTCAATCTGGAGGCCGGACTCGCTGCCGGAGTAATCCTGGTCGGCGCCTGTCCCGGAGGAACCGCAAGCAACGTGATCGCCTATTTCGCCAGAGGAGACGTTCCGTTTTCCGTCGGAATGACCGCCGTCAATACTATCCTGTCCCCGCTGATCACCCCGCTGATCGTTCTTCTGGCAATCGGCCAGTCCGTCGATGTGGATCCGGCCGGGATGTTTCTGTCTATGGCGAAAGTGGTCGTCGTCCCCCTGGCCGCAGGGTTTCTGATCAAGCATTTCTTCCCGGCGGCTGCGGAAAAGTATTCCGGAGCGCTTCCCGCCGTTTCTCTGGCGGCAATCATGCTGATCGTCATGTGCGTAGTTTCTCACTCGGCCGATCTCCTCGGAAAATGCGGGCTGTCGGTCATCGCGGTCGTAGTCCTTCACAACCTGACCGGGTATGCCGCGGGGTACGCCGCCGGACGCGCCGTTTCTATGGAAAAGAACAGGAGCAGAACGCTGGCTATAGAGGTGGGCATGCAGAACTCGGGTCTGGCTTCTTCTCTTGCAGCATCATCGTTCCCAGCGTTTCCTCTGGCCGCGGTGCCCGGGGCGGTATTCAGCGTGTGGCACAACATCTCCGGAGCCGTTCTTGCATGGTACCTGTCGGGGAAGAGCGAACGCGGGGAAAAAGACTGACGGTGCCGGCGGGGCTGGCCGCAATAACGGCATCCCGGAGCCGGATGCAGCCCGGCCCGGAGCAAAACCGTCAGGAAAAACTTTTTGCAACTTTAGTATCCAGGCGGCCGTCCCCGGGCCCGTTCTGTGATTTTCCCGCGGACCCCGGTACGGCTTTAAGCCCGTTTCGGTTCAGCTGTAAGCGTCTTCGTGATGCTCCAGAAGGTCCTGGCCTTCCTCGATCTCCTTTTCGCTGAGCTTTCCCGGGAATATCAGGTTGGCGACGAATATTATGATGTAAGTCGCGACAAAGGCGAAAACCGCGCATACCGCTATTGCTACGCAGTTTCCCAGAAGCACGTCCGCGCTGCCTCCAAAGAGCAGCCCGTTCACCGGCGAGCCGTATATCTCCTGGACGAAGAGCGCGGTCAGAATGGTTCCGAATATGCCTCCGACTCCGTGAACCGCGAATACGTCGAGAGCATCGTCTATGCGGTTTTTGAGAGTGACATGAATCAGGTGGGAGAAGCCGTAGCAGATCGCTCCTCCGATCAAGCCGACCGCGATCGAAGTGCTGACGCTGACGTAGGCCGCCATGGGAGTGATGAACACAAGTCCAGCGAGTATCCCGGTCCCTACGCCGATGACGGTTATCTGCTTCTTGAAATAGTACTCGGCGGCCATCCAGACGAAGGTCGCGGCGACGGCGGATCCGGTGGTGGTGACTATCGATCTGACGATAGTTCCTCCGGTTCCGAGTCCGGAGCCTCCGTTGAATCCGTACCATCCTACCCACAGCAGGAAAACCCCCAGGTATACGAGGGGCACGTTGTGCGGCTGGGACTCTCTGATCTTCTTCGCTCTGAGCCCCGCGAACACGGCGAGAGCCAGACCGGACATTCCCGCGAGAGTGTGAACCACGGTTCCTCCGGCGTAGTCTACGATCGTGAAATTGTCCGCAAGGAAGCCTCCTCCCCAGACCCAGTGGCATGCCGGAGCGTACACCAGGAGAGGCCAGAGAACCGCGAGAACGGCGATCGTCTTGAATCTGATGCGTTCCGCGCAGGCCCCGATGATGATGGCCGCCGTGATCAGCACGAACTTCATCTGGAACACGGCGAAGAGCAGGGAGTCGACTCCGCCGCCTGCGGCCATGTCGTCGATCAGCTCGTCCAAGAACAGGTAGTCCAGATTCCCTATGATTCCTCCCTCCCCTCCGCTGAATGCGAGGGAATAGCCGCATACGATCCACACGACCGCGGACATGATGACGACTATGGTCGTCTGGACGAGT
>JAEEKU010000102.1 GCA_016282555.1 Methanomassiliicoccaceae archaeon | reverse complement strand
TAATCGATACTTCGGTTTTCCAGAAAGCGATAAGCAGCCTCAGGTTCGGCAGCAGCCGTGAGAGGACGGAGTTCGCGGAGAGCCTGTTCGAGGCATGTCCCGAATCAGTGGTTCTGATGAAATATTACGCCGACGCGCTATGGGCTTACGGATCCGCAGAATGTCTGAAAAAGTATACGGAAATCCTTATTCCTTTCGCGGAAGCCGGAGAACCCGCCGCCCTGGGAAGGCTCGGAAAGGCGTACGCTTACGGAAAGGGGCTCCCGCAGGATCCTGAGAAAGCCGTTTCCCTTCTCAGAAGGGCGTATTCGGAGAACATCTACTGGTCCAACGATCTCTTCGACGCCATGAAATTACTGAACGACGAGAAATATTACCCGGAAATGCTGGGTATAGCGCGGAAATTCGCGGAGACCGGGAACGCCGATGCGGAGGGAAGGCTCGGCATGATATACGCCGAAGGCCTGGGAGTCCCCGCGGATCCAGAAAAAGCAAGAAGCTGCTTCCTCAGAGCGGCCGCGGGAAACCCCTACTGGAAGAAAATGCTCCGAAGAATCAGTCCCTGCTGAACAGATCCCTGCAGTACACCTTTCCCTCGACCGGTTTCAGCATGGGATCCATGCGGTTGGCTAATATTATATCGGATTTTTCGGCGAAGGCTTCGAAATCCGGCTCCACTTCCCAGTCTCTGAAACCGTTTCCGGCGGCCGGCTCGTAGACTATGATGTTCATCCCGGCATCGCTGAGCCCTTTCATCACGTCGATTATGCTGGCTTCCCTGAAGTTGTCGGAACCGGATTTCATGGTGAGCCTGAATATTCCGACGGTGCTTCCCTTGCTGATCCTGTTCCTGATATCGTCTATGATGAACCGTTTGCGGATGTCGTTGCTCTCGACGATGGCTTTTATCAGGCTGTTGGGGGTGTCCCAGTAGTTGGCGCAGAGCTGCTTGGTATCCTTGGGAAGGCAGTATCCGCCGTATCCGAAGGATGGGTTGTTGTAATAGTCTCCGATGCGGGGATCCAGAGAAACTCCTTTGATTATGCTTCTGGCGTCGAGACCGTGCCTCTCCGCGAAGGAATCCAGCTCGTTGAAGTAGGCGACCCTCATCGCGAGGTACGTGTTGGAGAACAGCTTGACGGACTCCGCCTCAGTGGATCCCATAATCAGGATCTGCGGATCCTCCTCCGAGCATTCCGCGAGCACCTTTCCGAATATCTCCGCCTTGGAGTCGAGGGAGCGGTCGGGAGTTCCCACGATTATGCGGGAGGGGTGGAGATTGTCGTAAAGGGCGCGGCCTTCCCTGAGGAACTCCGGCGAGAAGATCACTCTGGTGAATCCCTCGTCGTATTTTCCGCGGACGTATCCGATGGGTACGGTGGATTTCACGACGATGACGCACGACGAGTTGATGGCGGTAACGCTCTTTATAACGGAGTCCACCGAGCTGGTATCGAAGCTGTTGGCGGACGTGTCGTAGTTCGTGGGCGTGGCTATGATGACGTAGTCCGCGTCCGCGCACTCGTTAAGATTCAGAGTGGCATGGAGATCCAGCTTTCCGGAGGACAGCGCTTCGCTTATCTCCTTGTCCACTATGGGCGACTGGCCGGAGTTGATCATTTCGACCTTTTTTTCGATAACGTCCACTGCCGTGACCGGATATTTCCTCGAGATTAACGTAGAAAGGGAGAGGCCTACGTAGCCCGTGCCGACAACACAGAACTTCATATGAACACCAATTGATACCTGTACCGAACTGCGGTATATTGGTTTTTCCCGAAAGGATATTAGGATCCCTTATGATAACCGGCCATGGAAGTCAGCAGCTGCGGGAAAGGGCCGGTTCTCGTGACCGGAGGGGACGGGTACATAGGATCCCACTGCGTCGTTTCTCTTCTGGACAGCGGTTACGACGTCGTCGTATTCGACAATCACTCCACAGGATTCAGATCCACCGGGGAGGTTCTCTCCCGCACTGTATCCCGGGGAAAGGTTCTCGAAATTGTAGAGGGGGATCTCCTGAATCCCGGAGACATAGATTCCGTGTTCGAAAAATACCGCATCCCGGCGGTTCTCCATTTCGCCGCGTTCTCCCAGGTCGCCGAATCTATGGCCGATCCCGGCAAATACTACATGAACAACGTTTCCGGAACGATGAATCTTCTCGATTCCATGAGGAAGCACGGAGTCGGAGCCATAGTTTTCTCGTCCACGGCGGCGACCTACGGGGAGCCGGAATACATTCCCATAGACGAGAAGCATCCCCAGAACCCCATCAACCCGTACGGCAGAACCAAGCTGGACATAGAATACATGATGGACGATTACGGGAAGGCGTACGGCCTCGTAAGCGTACGTCTGAGATATTTCAACGTCGCCGGAGCGGATTCCGCCGGAAGGATAGGGGAATGCCACGATCCGGAGACACACCTGGTCCCGAACATTCTGAAATCCACGTTCGGGGACGGAACCGAGTTCCGCATGTTCGGCACCGATTACCCCACCCGCGACGGGACCTGCGTCAGGGACTACGTCAACGTCGAGGATCTGGCCGACGCGCACGTTCTCGCGCTGAAATACATAGAGAACGGAGGAAAAACGGATTTCTTCAACCTCGGAACGCAGGAGGGATCCACCGTGAAGGAGGTGTTCGCCGCATGCGAGAAAGTCACCGGAATGAAGATTCCGCTTAAAGCCGAGGGCCGCCGTCCGGGAGATCCCGCCGTGCTTATAGCGGACAGCGCCAAAGCCCGGAGGGTTCTGGGGTGGGCGCCCCGCAGAACCCTGGAGGACAGCATCCGCACGGCTTACGCCTGGGAGAAGAAGAAAAAAGCCTTATGACTTTTTCATCTTCTCCGCAAACTCTTTAATCTTCGTGAAATAGGAATTGTCTTTGTTGGAATTTGCCCATTCGATTACGGAGTCCGGGGTGACGAAGCCTTTTTTCAGGGCCTCCGTCTCGGGACACAGAACTTTGGTTCCCAGTTTTTTCTCCGTTTCCGATATGAATCTGGAAGCCCCGAGCAGGGAATCGAAGGATCCGGCGTCGATCCAGGACGAGGAATCGTCTATGATCTTCACTCTGAGCCTCCCCTCGTTCAGATACAGGGCGTTGAGATCCGTGATCTCGAGTTCTCCGCGCTTCGAGGGTTTGAGCACCGAGGCCTTTTCGTAGGTGTCGCCGGGAAGGAAATACATTCCCGCTACCGCATAGTTGGATTTGGGGTGCTTCGGTTTCTCCTCCAGAGATATAACCTTTCCTTCGGAATCGAACTCCGCCACGCCGAAGTCTTGGGGATTATTGACGTAGCGGACGAAAACCGTCGCGTTATCCGTGTCGCAGGCGGCCTCGTTCATGAGTTTCTCGATGTCGTCTCCGCAGAAGATGTTGTCGCCGAGTATGAGCACGCAGGGATCTCCGTTTATGAAGTCCTTTCCGATGAGGAAAGCGTCAGATATTCCGCGCTGGACGTACTGGATGATATAGGTTATCTTCACTCCGAAGCGGGATCCGTCTCCGATCGCTCTTTTGAAGTTCTGCAGATCGGATTCGTTGGTGATTACGAGAATATCTCTGATCCCGGCGGAAATCAGGGAAGAGAGAGGATAATAGATCATGGGGCGGTCGTATACGGGAAGGAGAATCTTGGAAATGGGGAATGTGGCGGGAGTGAGTCTGGTTCCGGCGCCTGCGGCTAAGATCACTCCTTTTTTGATCCGGGGGGAAATAGGCATATGTAACCGATAATGAATTAGTTATTTAAACAAGATTATTGGCATTTTTGTACATAGAACGATCTGCCTCTGCACTATCATTATAAGTCTCATCCGTATACCTTGGAACGCCTTTGAAGAACACAACTTTGCAGGTCTGAGCGTGAACGTATGAAACCCAGCTATGCCGCAGATATCTCGTCGGTTTACAGCAGTGCCGGAGCTGTCCTTTCCCTGCCCGAACTGATAGCAGAGGGTCTGAAAACACAGTTTAAAGTGTCTGATTCCAGCAGTTTGTATATTTTTGCTACCGGTCCAACCTCTGTCGCGGCCCAGTTTATCGCTGACGCTTCGAACAAATATCCTTATCGCGTCATTTCGGTCGTCGACAGCCGCGTTCCCGGGTGGATAGGCGAAAAGGACGACGTTCTTATCATATCTTATTCCGGAAACACTCCCAAGATCACCGAGATTTACGACGAGCTCCGTCAGAGCAGATGCAGGATACGCTGCATGACCTCCGGCGGAATACTGGCCGATATGTGCAGACAGAACGGCACGGAGACGATCTATCTTCCGGAAGATCTGGATCCCCGCACGGCGGTGGGCCTGGAGATCGGGATCACGGCGTCTCTGCTGAAATCTTTCGGCTATTCCCATATATACGACATGCTGGACAGTTTCATCGCCCCGCTCAAGAGCTACAGGGATTCTCTTCTGGCGGATCCGTCCAGAGTCAATGAAGTCGCAAAAGAGCTCAGCGGCAATATCCCCGCGGTGTATTCCGTGGTCGATTCGGTCGCGGCCGCCAAAAGATGGAAGCTTTCCATAGACGAGGACGTCAGATCTCCCGCGTTCTACGGCGAGATTCCCGAGTTCGACCACAACGAACTGGTCGGGTGGGCGGACGAGAACGCCCATGCTAAGAGCCTCAGGATAGTGGTGCTGATGCTCAGAAGCGAGTACGAGCAGTACAAGAAGGTGATGGACTGCATGCTCGCCGTTCTCGAATAGTATAACCGCAGAATCATCAAGGTCGAATTCGAGGAGGAGAACTGCATCCTGGCCGAACTGGAGGCGATGGTGTTCGGGGACATGGTTTCTCTGGAGATCAAAAAACTTGCCGGAGGCCTGCGATATGCCTGAGATGAGCGTAAAGGAGCAGCTTCACCATTTCCCGGACGATCTCGGGAAGGCGCTGCGTTACAAAATAGATAAGATCGACTGCGACTGCATTCTTCTCTGCGGAATGGGCGGTTCCGCCATCAGCGGTTCTATCGTGGCTGATTTCTTCATCAAGACTTCAGGCATCCCTCTTATCACGGTCAAGAATTTCGGCGTTCCCAAGTGGGCGAACAACAGAACTCTGGCCATCATATCCAGCTATTCCGGGAACACCATGGAGACTCTCGGGATGTATTCGACCGCGAGGGAGAGAGGCTGCAAGATCATCGCCATCACTTCGGGAGGAATCCTTCAGGAAAGATGCGAAAAGGACGGGTACAAAGTCATCCCTCTGCCTAAGAATATGCAGCCCAGGCATTCGGTGGGTTACATGATCGGCTACACGATGTCGATTATGAAAGCCTGCGGTCTGAAGCTGCATGTGGATATATGCAAGGTCGTGAAGTCCCTGAAGGAATACAGGGATTATCTGGAGTCCGAAGACGGCTCGAAGCTCATAGAGAGATTCGTTGCCTCTCTCAGCGATACCGTTCCGGCCGTCGTCACCAGCGACAGCATGCAGTCCGTCGCGTTCAGGTGGAAGACCCAGATCAACGAGAACACCAAATTCGTCGCGTTCTGCGGCTCTTTCTCCGAGTACGACTGCAGCATCATCTGCAACTGGGCCGAAAAGTTCGACAGGAACATGACTCTCGTCACCATAGGCAGATTCGACGGAGAACGGTTCGGCAGCGTTCACGACAAGCACATCAACGTCGACACCGGATCCGAGGATCTTATCGAGAGCTCCCTGCGCACGGTCATGTTCGGGGATTATCTTTCGATGAGGATGGCCGAGAACCGCCACGTCAATCCGGAAGAAGTGGAGCCTATCGTCTGTCTCAAAAATCTGCTCAAGAAGATCTCCTGAGGCGTCCGCGTAATTTCAGGGACGCGGATATGACGCAGTAAATGAGGTAGTAAACTCTTCTTCTGGTCTCCAGGCCGAAGTTTCCGCTTTCGAGGCTCATGAACCAGAAGACTCTTTCCAGCTGCTCCGGGTTCCTCACGTAATCCGCGAAATGGTATCTGAGCAGCGCCTTCCAGCCTTTTCTCCTGCGGTTCGGATCCGCGGTGATGGTGCCCGGGCCGTCATGCTTTATGCCTGCTGGATCCGGTGTTACGGTCCATTCCCCCTCCGGGAGCATTCTCATCCACAGCTCCCATTCCTGATTGGATTTGAACGCGGGATTGAAACCTCCCGCTTCGTCGAACCTTTTCTTCAGGAGCATCTGCATCGAGGTGCAGCCGATCAGGTTTTCCCCGAAGAGATCCGCCGGGTTGCCGGTTTTTCTCGGAGAAAAATCGTAGGATTTTCCGTTATTTTCTACTTTATAACCAGACGCGACGAGCGCGATGCCTTCTGCGGCGGCATCCAGCTGTTTTTCCGTTTTATCGGGGTACCATTCGTCATCGTCGTCGAGAAAGCATATCCATTTGCAGGTGCAGTATGCCGCGGCGGCGTTCCTTTCGTTGCCGTTCGGCGTATCTATTTTGAGATATGCGACCGCCGGCCCGGCTCCGGAGCATATTTCTTTTAATTTTTCCGATCTTTCGCTGTACGGGCCGGCGTCCGCCAGAAAAATCTGCGAGGGGAGACGTGTCTGCGCGAGTACGCTCTTCAGCGCCCTCTCCGCAACGGAGGGATCGCGGTCGTAAGTGAGTATCACCGCAGACACGTCTGCATTCATCCGGACAGCTCCGATTTGACGGACTCGGTCTCCTCGAGGAAGCGGACCGAGCGTTTTTTCGCCGTTCCGGGATCCTTCGATTCGGAATACACTCTGAATTTCGGTTCGGTTCCCGAAGGGCGGAGAAGAACCCACCCGTCCTCGTAATCGATCCTGAGCCCGTCGGTGAGGTTTATGTTCTCGTTCTTATGGCGGGAGGCTATGGTTTCAATGACTTTCTGTTTGAGGGCGTCCTCGCAGAAGACCGCCTCTTTGAAAGTCGTGAATACCGGGAGAGAATCCACCAGTTTATCCAGTGGCCCGGAGAGGGCGACGGTTTCGAGCATCTTCGCCAGACCCATCGCTCCGTCGCGGCAGAACTGGTGATCCGCGAAGATAAGGCCTCCGTTCTCCTCTCCGCCGAAAAGAGCGCCGTCCGCCATCATTCTGCGGGCGACGACGGGGGAGCCTACCGCCGTATACGCGACGGTTCCTCCGGCGGATTTCACCGCTTCTTCGACCACGGCGGAAGTCGCGACCGTGGTAACGACCTCTCCGCCGCCGTTTTTGGATACGGCGGAGCGTCCGAGGATGGCGAGAGCCTGATCTCCGGGAACGTATCTTCCGCTTCCGGTCACGAACACGCAGCGATCGGCGTCCCCGTCATGGGCGATTCCTATGTCGCATCCGGTTTCGGAGACCATCTTTTTGAGATCGGACAGGTTGTTTTCCGTCGGCTCGGAATAGTGTCCGGGGAATCTTCCGTCGGCGGTGCTGTTAAGGGTTATCACTTTCACTCCGAGTTTCTTCAGAAGCATGGGGGAGGTGTAGGACGCGGCTCCGTTGGAGCAGTCGAGGCAGATCTTCAGACCCGCGGCCCTTATAGCGGCGGCGTCCACCCTCGAGATGACCGCGTCGATATATTCTTCGCCGGCGCCGGAGACGCGTCTGACGGAGCCTATGCTCTCCCAGCCCGGCCCTTTAGGATCTTTCTCGTATTCGTTCTCGATAGCTTCCTCCTCCTGCGGGGTGCATTCGGTTCCGTCGCCCGAAATGCATTTGATCCCGTTGAATTCCGGAGGGTTGTGGGACGCGGTTATCATAACTCCCCCCGTAACGCCGGGGCGGGTTTTCACGTAATACTGGAGAGAGGGCGTGGGCGTCATTCCCAGATCGAGGATATCGGCGCCCATCGACGTTATTCCGGACATTACGGCGCATGAGATCATGTCAGCCGAAGTCCTCGTATCTCTGGCAACGGCTATCGGTCCCGGACCCAGCACTTTCGCTATCGCCTTTCCGGTCCGCAGCGCGAGCTCGGGGCTCATGTATCCGTTCACTACCCCGCGTATACCGTTTGTTCCGAACATCTTCATGTTATCAATATCCTTATATCGGGTTAAAACTCCGATCGCTCCCACCATTTTCCGGAGCGGTCTATGGTTTCGTCTCTGTCCGGGCCCACGCTGATTATGTCCGCGGGAACTTTGAGATATCTCTCTATGAACTCTATGTATTCTCTCATCTCTCCCGGAAGGTTATCGTAACCTCCTCTGACGAGAGCTTTCGTGTCTTTCAGCCCTTTCCATCCCTTTAAGGTCTCGTACACCGGCTTGGCGCGGCAAAGCCTGGAGATGGACGCCGGGAAGTGTTTCACCTCGGTTCCGTCGATATCGTACGCGACGCACACGGGAAGTTCCTCAATATCGCTGAGGACGTCGAGCTTCGTCAGGCCCAGGGACGTGAATCCGCACAGTCTCGCCGCATGCTCGCATACCACGAGATCCAGCCATCCGCATCTTCTTCCCCTTCCGGTGGTGACTCCGAACTCTCCGCCCTTGCTCTGGAGCAGTTTTCCCTCCTCGCCGGAAAGCTCCGTGACGAAAGGCCCCTCCCCGACGCGGGTGGTGTAGGCCTTCACGACTCCGAGCACCTTGTTCAGACGGTTCGGGGCTATTCCCGCTCCGGTGCATACGCCTCCGCCGCAGGTCGCCGAGGAGGTCACGTACGGGTAGGTTCCGTGATCGATGTCCAGCATCGCCCCCTGGGCGCCTTCGAACAGAACGTTCTTTCCCTGATCCAGCGAATCGTTGATGAGAACGGAGGTGTCGCAGATGCGGTCTCCGATGAGATCTCTCCATCCTCTCAGGCGCTCCGTGAATTTTCCGCCGGTGCACGCGCAGACTTCGGTTCCCATCATCGCCATGAGATCCTTCTTGTAGGGGAGAACGAAACCGGTCTTCTCTTCGATGAGATCGTCTTCCAGAAGATCCCCGGCCCTGAACCCTATTCTCGCGATTTTATCCTGATACGCCGGGCCGATTCCTTTACCGGTGGTTCCGACCACGTTTTTGCCTCTGTATTTCTCCTCGGCGCCGTCGAGTTTTTTGTGATAGTTCATTATCAGATGCGCCCTGTCGGAAATTCTGAGGCCGTCGATGGATCCGCCCTGGGATCTGACGTGCTCTATCTCTTCGGCGAGTTCCTCCAGATTCAGGACCACGCCGTTCCCTATGACCGCCAGCTTTCCGGGCCTGACGACTCCGGACGGGAGCCCGTGGAGCTTGAACACTTTTCCGTCCGCCACGATGGTATGTCCCGCATTGTTGCCTCCCTGGAAACGCACGATGAGATCCGCCTTCTCATCAAGATAATCTGTAATTTTCCCTTTTCCTTCATCGCCCCACTGGGCACCGATGATCGCTACGCTGGGCATCTGATTGCACCTGAAGCCCTATCATAAATCTTTATTAAGACTGTATCGGCGGGCGGAATCAGGAGAATAAGATTTGTAGAGCGGGATGAGTTCGCCGAGAGGAACATCCGTCTTGAAGGACGACGGGGAGATGTGGGATCTGGAGGCTCTTCCGTGGAGGTTCAGATATTCCATAAATCCGTCTATCCTGGGAGGGGACATTTTGGTGAAGGACGACAGCTCGCTCATGTCGTAGACGAAAACCTCGGTATCGATCTCGTTCATCCACAGATCTATATATTTGGATGCCCGCTTCGTTTCGGAGATGCCCGTCACGTCCATTTTCGAAACGAACTCCCGGTCGTGGAGAGGGCCGAGCCAGAAGGGCCCGTAGCGGTGGACGGCGTCTTTTTCCGGGGAAACGGAGCGTCCGAGCGTCGCGGCGTCGTATTCCATGTATCCGAGTTTGGAAAGAGTCTTGTCCGCCTCAGCGGCGCCTTCCTTTATCCTTATGTAAGTTCTGAAGTAATGATCGGCATAGAAAGAGAGCAGGGGAGACATCCCGCGGTCGAATTTCGCGAGCTCCCTGGCGATGCTGCACATCAGTATTCTCAGGCCGCCCTCGTGGCACATGTATCCCCTGACCGGCTCCGACTGATATCTGCGCCTGCATTTGACGGCGTGGGCTCCTGCGAGGGGCGCGGTATCGGTAGCGGTGATAGCCAGAACTCCTCCTTTCCTGCACCCTCTTATGGCGGACTGGGTGAACGGAACCGGAGATCCGAAAGGATCCAGGTCTACGTAGTCGAATGTTCTCTCGGAAAAAAGGGTGTGCATGTTCAGGTTCGACGCTTCGCAGTTGCCGAGGGAGTTGAGCTTGATGTTGCTTCTTATGAATTCCGCGGCATCGGAGCTGATATCGTTGGCCGTCACCTCGGTTCCGGGAACTTCGTTGGCTATCCTGACTGATCTGGAGCCGGTGGCCGCCATAGCGTCCGCCACGGTCAGATTTCCCCCCAGAGCCCTCAGGGCCATCACGCTGATGTCTCTGTTGAATGCCATCTGCTCGTTGAAAAAGACGGTTCCCTGGATTTTCCCCGGTCCGTGAGAGGAATGTACCGCGGGGACGAGAAGATCGGTGGATCCCTCTCTGATGACCGTTCCGTCGATCAAAGGTTCTCACCGTTCATCAGGCGGATCACTTTGTAGGGCAGAATGTTTCTGTTGGTGGGCGTAACTTCCAGAATTCTCACGTCGTCCCTGCGCCTGATGTCCTGGAGGAGCGGATTTCTGGATTTTTTGTGGAGAGTAAGTATCATGGGTTTGTCGGCATCGAGGGCTTCCCTCACGGCTTCCACGAATTTTTCGCTCTCGACTTCGACCTTTCCGACCTCGTCGATAACGATGATGTCGCATTCCTCGAAATCCGGTTCGGTTCCCTCTCCGGCCTTTCTGCAGGCGTTTCTTATCGCGGCGACGCCGACTTCCTCGAATTTGGACAGATCCACGCCGATTCTTCCGACGGTGACTTTGCTTTCGACGTCCAGTCCGGCGAACTGCGTTTTTTCTCCGGTCTGAAGATCCATCACCGTGAACCCTATCTTGCGTTTTCCTTTGACGGCGACCCTGCGGACCTTTCCCGTCTCGTCGGAGACCAGGCTGCGGTCTTCTTCGATAGGCTCGTTGATCATGCCGCCCAAAACCAGACCGTCTTCGCGGAGCATCTCGATAATGCGCAATAGAGCATAAGTTTTCCCCGATCCGGGCAGACCTGTTATGCCTATTTTAATGTCGGAAACCGTAACGCGACCCCCTGTCGAGACGATGGATGATCTGAATAGGCAATACAATATTTATACTATGTCTTATCTTTTCTTTATTTTACGATCGGCGTTTCCCGTAAAAACGGGGGTTTATCCCGTTCAGTCTCCGGATCGGGAAAAAGGGTTTCCGGAATCATTCGGATCCCGAAAGATCGGACGCATGTCCGATAAACAGCGGGATGCCGCTCTGCTCTATCATGAATACGAACGGGACGTCGCACCGGAATTCTATAACCGGGTTCGGGTTGTACACCGCGGTGCATTTCATCACGATTTCGGTCACTGCCGCCGCTTCGGTTCCCTCTTCGTCCGCTCTGACTACGGCCTGATGCTTTCCGCCGCCGATTTTCAGGCAGTAGTTATCAGCTATTTTCGTGTACTCCGCGCAGCCGGAGAAGGATCTGGAGAGATTCAGGGGCGCCAGAAGCTTTTCGAGATCGTACTCCGCGGAAAGATCCAGTTTCGGAAGATACAGGCTGACGGACTGATCCGGCACGTTTTCCGACAGTTTCTTCAGGAACGAATTTCTGTATTCGTCCGTTTCCTTCTTCCATGACCCGAGGACGTCCAGGCTCTTCCCGTCCGACGGAAGGATGACCGTCATATGGGACTTTCCGTCGCTGTACGGTATCTCGAGGGCTCTGTATTTTCCGTCATCGTAATAATTCGCTCCGCGGAGGGTGATGTGCATCGTTTCGGCGCTGCAGACGGTTCCGTTTCCGCAGGTAAATTTCATTTTGAAGCTGTTCTGCGGATCGAATTTATGCATCCACTCTTTTTTGAGGCAGATCGTGTTGATGATATCGGCCACAGTATCGGAGTCGGCCGCCGATTCGTAATCCGGAATCATCCCGCGGGTTTTTTCAGACACCCATTCCTGAATGAATTTCTTTACGGAATCGATGCTGTTTCTGAAATCGGCGTCGGAGACGGCGCAGCTGTACATTTCCGACACGGTTTTTCTGTACTCTTCGTTCAACGGATGGTTTACGGCCACGGAGGAATCGATAAGGATCATGTTCGACGACACGAGGCCGGGATCGTTTTCCAAACCAAGAGAGGAAAGATAAGCGTTCAGGGAACCGGTGCCGTCCGAACGGAGGGCTTTCAGAATCTCCGCCTCGGTCCCGGATCCGGGCTCGGCTCCGTTGGCCATAATCGCAAGCGCGGTGTAGAGGCTGTACGGAGAGAAGATCATATTTCCGTTCCCGGTTCCGCCGAGGATATCCCAGGAGAACGCGGTAATGTCTCCGGACGGTACTGTATCGGGAGAAACGATTCCGGACGATTCCGTTTCTGTGCCGGTTCTGTCTGCATCCATGGTATACGCCGATGCGAGAACGCAGACGGCGGTTATACAGATTACTGCCGCGGGAACCAGGATCTTCATGGATGAGGGACTGTATTACGGATATAAAATCAGCATCTGTTGGTTTTTATCAGATACCAGCAGATCAGGAAGAATGCCGCAGTGTAAATCAGCACCGCCAATATTGAATCGGCCGGGATCGCGGTTCCCTCCATAACCGATCTCATCAGCTGGCTCACGTGGGTGAGAGGCAGCGCGTAGACTATGCTTCCGGCCCAGACTGGAAGATCCGAGACGTTGAACAGGGTTCCGCAGAGGAAAGTCATCGGAACTATGAAGACTCCCGAGATCAGGGACAGGGATGCGGATTTCTTCACTGTAATCCCTCCGAGAAGCCCCAGAAGCGAAAACATCAGGGAAGATATGAAAATAATAACGAATATCCACGGGGAAAGGAGGATATCCGGGGCGAGAAGACACCCTATGAAAAGGAGTATGGTGCAGCTCATCATCGCGCGGAGAACGCCGAAAACGCATTTTCCCAGAACCACCGCCGGAACGCGGATCGGGCACAGCAGCATCTCGTCGAAGCTCATGTAGAACCGCCTTTGTATGAAAACCCTCATGGACACCGTGCTGAACGTCGAGGAGAGGGTGTTCAGGGCTATTATTCCCGGAATTATGAACGCCACATATCCCGGGCCGTCGTCCATGTGGGCGCCGATTCCGAAACCGAACGCGAGGAGGTACAGAAGCGGGCCGACCAGGCTCGTAAGCAAAGTTTCGATTATATTGTCCCTGAGATAGCACAGATCTATCCACGCCACCCTGTAGGTCTCGTTCAGAATACCGCCGGCGCTCACGGTTCCATTCTCCTGTCTGTGATTTCCAGAAACACGTCTTCGAGAGATGTGCGGCGCACCGTGTGGAACGCGTCGCCAAGTCCTTCGGCGAACTCTCTGGCTTCCTCTTTTGTCCGGAAATGGCGCGTGGAGACCTTGTTTCCCTCCGTTACGTCGACGGAGATTTTTCCGACGGATTCCCTGAGCTCGTCCACGGTTCCGATGGCCATCATTTTTCCGCGGTCGATGATCGCGACTCTGCCGCAGAGAGCCTCTGCTTCTTCGATGTAATGCGTAGTGAGGACGATCGTGGTCCCCTCGGAGTTCAGAACGCGCACCAGATCCCACAGCAGATGGCGGGATTTCGTGTCCAGTCCGGCGGTGGGCTCGTCGAGGAAGAGAACCGAAGGACGATGAAGGACGGAGCATACTATCGACGCTTTCCTCTTCCATCCTCCCGAGAGGAGCTCCAGTTTTTTGTCCATATGCTCTTCGAGGCCGAGTTTGTCCGAAAGTTCCCCTACCCTCTCCTTCATGACTCCTGCGGGTATTTTGTGGAGCAGCCCGTGGTACTTTATATTCTGCCTCACGGTAGCCTCGTTATCCAGGCTGATGTGCTGCTGGGAGATTCCTATGCATTTTCTGGCCTCCAGGCTTTCCGAGGAGGAGTCGTGCCCGTCGATGAGGATGCGGCCGGAAGTGGGCTTCAGAAGCGTGGTCATCGCGCGTATGGAAGTGGTTTTTCCCGCGCCGTTCGGACCGAGAAAGCCGAAGATCTCCCCGCGCTTCACCGTAAATGACAAGTTGTCGACGGCAGTGAAGTTTCCGAAACGGACGGTAAGGTTCTCGACTTTCACTATGTCTTCTTCGCTCATATGCCGGCCTCTGTGTACGATACTGAACACAACGGATTATATCTTCTGTAAATAAAAGGAGTTTGGTAATATATTCAATTAACGGATACCTGTCCGTTGTAAGAAGGGCGGGATATGAAGTCGGAGAAAACGGTCCCGGATAATCTGAGAGCTTATCTGAAAAACACGGGTCCGGCCGTCATCGCGTTTTCCGGAGGGATGGATTCTTCTTATCTGCTTTATTCGTGCCGCGAATCCGGGATCGATGCGTATCCGTGCTTCGTCCGCAACGGTTTCCAGACGGAAAAAGAGCTGGAGTCGGCTCGCGGACTGGCCGGATCTTTAGGTTTCACACTGGATGTGATCAGCGCCGACGCTTTCTCTGATGCTGATTTGATAAAAAACGGAGAAGACCGCTGCTACGTATGCAAGAACAGGACCTTCAGGATTCTTCTGGAGAAGGCCGCGGAGTACGGAACCGGACGGGTCGCGGACGGCACGAATCTTTCGGATGATCCCGCGTCCAGGCCGGGAATGAAAGCTCTCGGGGAGCTCGGGATCCTTTCCCCTCTGAGGGAGTGCGGGCTCGGTAAAGCGGAGATATCGGAACTGTCACGCGCCGCCGGCCTGCCTACATGGAATCTCCCGTCGAATTCGTGTCTCGCCACCCGCATTCCCTGCGGAACTCCGATCACGCGGGACGCGCTGGTGCGGGTTTCTTCGGCCGAGGAGGATCTGGGAAACATCGGACTTTCCGGAATAAGGGTCAGGGATCGCGGCTCTTCCGCGGTTCTGGAGCTGCCGGAGGAATCCTTCAGCCGTCTGGACGGGTTCCGGGACGAGGCCGTGAAAATATTATTAAAATATTATTCATCTGCGCAGTTCAGCATCAGGAGGACATCGGGCCGATGGAGATCAGAGACGTTCTGGAGGCGGTCAGGAGCGGCGAGATAGAGGTATCCGAGGCCGAAAGGCTTCTGCGCACGAAACCGTTCGTGGATCTGGGTTATGCGAAGGCGGATACCCACCGGCGCTGGAGACAGGGATCCCCGGAGGTTATCTACGGCGCCGGGAAAACTCCGGAGCAGTGCGCCGGAATAGCGGAAATTCTCATGAGAGAAGGATCCGGATGCGTAATGGTCACCCGCTGCCCCTCCGGAGTCCTCGATTCCGCGGAATCCAGAGGACTGGACGCGGAGTACTTTCCGGAAGCGGGAATATGCGTCATAGGAAAGATTCCGGAGCCCAGATCAAGTTATGTCTGCATCGTCTCCGCCGGGACCAGCGATATTCCCGTGGCGGAGGAGGCGGCCGTCACCGCGGCGGTGATGGGGTGCAGAGTCAGAAAGGTTTACGACGCGGGTGTAGCCGGTTTACACCGTCTGCTGTCGTTCGCGGACGATATCTGCGGCGCGTCCGCGGTCGTCGCCGTCGCCGGAATGGAGGGCGCTCTTCCCAGCGTTATCGGCGGGATAGTCGACGTTCCGGTGATCGCCGTTCCGACATCGGTCGGGTACGGAGCGTCGTTCGAAGGCCTGGCGGCGCTGATATCCATGATGAACTCCTGCGCCTCCACCGTCAGCGTCGTCAACATCGACAACGGGTTCGGGGCCGGGTACATCGCATCCATAATCGACAGGAGGACTTCGCGGTGAGGATTCTGTTTTTCGAATGTCTGTCCGGGATTTCCGGAGATATGATTCTCGGGGCCCTTTCGGAGCTCGCGGGACCGGATTTCGATCTGAAAACGGAACTGGAAAAAGCCGGAATACCCGGGCTGGAAGTGAGAACCGAAAGAATAAGCAGCCGCGGGATCTGCGGAACCAGGGCCCGGGTTCTCATTTTCGGGGAGGAAGAGGCTCCGGATCACCGCGGGCACGCCGCCCACAGAAGCCTGTCCGACGTGCTGGAAATCATAAACGGCCTTAACGTCTCCGGGTTCGTGAAAGAGAACGCGTGCGGCATTTACTCCGATATCGCCGCCGCGGAGGCAGAAGTCCACGGGAGCTCCGCCGGAGAGGTGCACTTCCACGAGGTCGGAATGCTGGACGCGATAGCGGACATCGTGGGCGCCTGCATGCTCATCGAACATCTGAAGCCCGGCCGTATCCTCTCTTCGCCGGTGCGCACCGGTTACGGGACGGTGAAATGCTCCCACGGGACGATCCCGGTGCCGGCTCCGGCATCGGAAATCCTTCTCAGGGGAATGCCTTCCTACGCCGGGGACGCGGAGGGGGAATTCGCCACACCCACCGGCATCGCGGTTCTGAAGCATTTCGCGGACGGATTCGGACAGCGCCCGCTCATGGTTCTGGAAAAAACGGGCTGCGGAGCCGGAAGCAGGGACGCCGGATTCCCGGACATACTGAGGGTGTTCTCCGGAACACAGGAGGGGGAGCCCGCGAGGACCTCCGTCATTACGTGCACCGTCGACGACATGACTCCGGAGGATATCGGAAGCGCGGTTCAGACTCTGATGTCGGACGGGGCGCTGGACGTTTTCGTCTCGCCGGTGCTGATGAAGAAGGGAAGGCCGGGGCATCTGATAACCTGCATCTGCCGCCCCGGAGACACGGACAGAGTCGCGAGATCCGTTCTGAAGAATACAACTACGATCGGCCTGAGGTTCCGCGGGGAAGACAGATACGAGCTCGTCTCCCGTTTCGAGACATAGCCGACCGCTTACGGCGGCGTCAGGATCAAAATATCAGAGGGGTACGGAATCTCGAAAAGGAAGATAGAGCACGACGATATCGTCAGGATCTCCGCGGAATCCGGTCTTTCTCTTAAAGAGGCCGCGGATCTGATCTGCAGAAACCCGCGATTTCCGTTTCGTTTGTAAGACCACATAAATACGGATCGCGCTCTGTCCTGTACGCTACATCCAAGGGCGGGAGCCCCGGAGGACAGATGATGAACGAAATAATAGAAATCAAAGGGCTGGTGAAGCGTTACGGCGAGAAAACCGCCGTCGACGGGCTCGATCTGGTTATCAACAAGGGAGAGCTGTTCGGATTCCTCGGCCCCAACGGAGCCGGCAAGACGACCACGCTCAGGTGCATTTCCACGCTGACCGATTTCAACGCCGGCAGCATCAGGGTGGCGGGCCACGACGTCGTGAAGGACACTTCGGCGGCGAAGAGCTGCATGAGCCTGATCCAGCAGCAGATCTCCCTCGACAAAGATCTGACGATCAGAGAGAATATGATATCTCACGCGATGTTCCACGGCATCGCCAAAGCCGAGCGCAACAAGAGAATAAAAGAATTGTCCGATTTCTTCGGTCTCGCCGATTATCTGGACAAATCCGTGGACAGCCTCTCCGGAGGATGGAAGAAGCGCGCCGCGATCGTGTGCTCGCTTCTCCACAACCCCCAGATTCTGTTCCTGGACGAGCCGACGGCCGGTCTGGACATCAACGCGAGGCGCCTTCTCTGGGATATCATCAAGAGGCTTCACAGGGAGGGAACCACCATAATCCTCACGACCCATTACATCGAAGAGGCCGAAGCTCTCTGCGAAAGAGTGGGCATAATCGACAAGGGGAAGATAATCGCTCTCGACGAGCCCAAAAAGCTGTGCGAAAGGGTAGGAACCATAGCCGTGGAGTAT
>JAEEKU010000101.1 GCA_016282555.1 Methanomassiliicoccaceae archaeon | reverse complement strand
TTCTTTTTTCTTCTCCTCGTACATGTATTTCCTGCAGAAGGGTATGAGCATTCCCCCGGCCGCGTTTCCCGCTATGACGATGAGAATGAAGATCAGAGCTTCGAAGTTAATTATTCCCCCGGAGCAGAAGTAGAACATGTCGGCGATGCTGTGCTCGAATCCCGCGAGGATGAACACCGGCACGCAGACGAAGGTCGCCAGCGGTCCCTTTCCCGTCCTGAAGGTATCCGCCGCGATGAACATCAGGATTCCGCATAGGATTCCCCTGAAGAACACGGAATAATACTCCAGGTTCAGTTTATTGGAGGCTATGGCGGCCGCGCCGTCGAGAGGCATCATTATTCCCAGAATAAGGGTTCCGACGAAATTGCCTATGATGATAACCGGCATAGTCTTCCACAGGGATACGTCTTCCGCGATGTACCCCACTTTGCCCGTGTAGAGATCCAGGCCGTAGGTGAGTATCGTGAACAGGCCTATGGCGAAAAGAACCGCTCCCACCCACTTGACTTCGCATCCGATGTAGACGCAGCATCCGATCCCGATGCACATTCCCGCGAGAACCGAGCGGATGAAGCTTTTACCGGTTTTTCCCAGCATATATGACGTGTAGAACCAGGTCCGCTTTATATCTAGCGGGGTTTCAGTACGTTTATTTATTACCGACCGTTGCATACGGCGGTAACATGACCGGAAGAACGGCAAAAGTCGATCGCAGCACCCGGGAAACCCGGATAACCGCCGAGATGGATCTGGACGGTTCGGGCAGGTTCGAAGTCGAGAGCAACATCCAGTTTCTGAAGCATATGGTCGAGACTCTGGCCAGGTATTCGTCCTTCGATCTGAAAGTTACCGCTTTCGGCGATAACGAGCACCACATCATAGAGGATACCGCGATAACTCTGGGAAAGGCTTTGTCCGGAGCTCTGGACGGGAGGCCGATCGAGAGGATGGCCACTTCCACCGTGCCCATGGACGACGCTCTGGTGACGGCCTCGCTGGATCTTGTGGACAGGCCGTATGCGGATATAGACTGCCCCTCCCCCGAGTATCATCATTTCATGAGAAGTTTCGCCATGTCCGCCGGAATGACTCTGCATATAGTCGTCATGAGAGGATTCGACGAGCACCACATAATCGAAGCGGGATTTAAAGCTCTGGGGAAAGCGCTCCGCGAAGCCGTTAAGGTCAGAGAGACCGAGCTCAGCACCAAAGACTCGGTCGTCATAAAGGGGGGAAACCGATGCTCGCGAAGAGAATAATACCCTGCCTGGATATGAAAGGCGGAAGGGTAGTCAAAGGAATCAATTTCAAAGGGCTCAAAGACGTGGGGGACCCGGTGGAGCTGGCGTCTCTCTACGAAAAGCAGGGCGCGGACGAGATCACGTTTCTGGATATCTCCGCTTCCCTCGAGGCGAGAAGGACGATGCTCGAGGTCGTCTCCGAAACCGCCAGAAATCTCACCGTCCCGCTGGCCGTCGGCGGGGGAATAAAGAACGCCGCGGATATGAGAGAGGCTCTGAACGCCGGGGCGGACAAGGTTTCGGTCAACTCCTCGGCGGTGAAGGATCCGGATATAATATCGGAATGCTCGGACTCTTTCGGCTGCCAGTGCGTCATCGTCGCCATAGACGCCAAAAGAAACGGAGACCGCTGGGAGGTTTACACCCACGGAGGAACCAGACCGACCGGCCTGGACGCCGTCGAGTGGGCGCAGAGAGTCCAGGATCTCGGCGCGGGAGAGATTCTCCTGACCTCCATGGATGCCGACGGCGTGAGGAACGGATACGACATACCTCTGACCGCAGCTATAACCGACGCCGTGGACATTCCGGTGATCGCCTCCGGGGGATGCGGAACGAAAGAACATATAGCTGAAGTTTTCATGAAAACCGGGGCGTCGGCGGCGCTCGCGGCCTCAATATTCCATTACAACAGATATACTGTCGGAGAAGTGAAAGACTATCTCAGAGACATGGGAATAGCGGTAAGATGAATATAAAATACGATGAGAAAGGACTGGTCACGGTCGTCGTCCAGGACTGCGTTACGAACGAAGTCCTCATGGTCGCCTGGGCCAACGAAGAAGCGGTCGAACTGATGAAAAAAACCGGATACACCCACTTCTGGTCCCGCAGCAGGCAGAAGCTGTGGAGGAAGGGCGAGGAGTCCGGGCACGTACAGAAGATCGTCTCCATGCAGATCGACTGCGACGGCGACACTCTGCTGGCGAGGGTCGAGCAGACGGGCGCCGCGTGCCACACCGGCACTCCCACCTGTTTCAGCGAGACCGTGTACGGAGATCCGGGATCCACCATGGCTATCATTCCCGAGCTGAGGCGCGTGATCAGAGACAGGCGCGAGAATCCGGTGGAGGGAAGCTACACGTGCAAGCTTTTCGACGACGAGACGCGCATGTGCAAGAAGGTCATTGAGGAAGCCGGGGAATTCGCTCTCGCCATAAAGGATCGCAGCGAGGACGAGATGGCCTGGGAGCTGGCCGATCTCATTTACCATTCGATGGTCGCCATCGAGAAAAGCGGCCTTTCCATGGAAAAGGTCTATCAGAAGCTGTCGGAGAGGGCCAGATGAGGGCCGATCTCCACACCCACTCGATCTACAGCGACGGGGAGCTGATCCCCGCCGAACTGGTCAGGAGGGCGATGGTTCTCGGACACGACGCCATCGCCATCACGGATCACGTCGATATGTCGAACGTGGAGTGGGTGGTCACCAACGTAGTCAAAGCCGCCGATTTGTGCGAAGACTACATCAGGGTGATCCCGGGAGTGGAGATAACCCATGTTCCGCCCTGCAAAATAGCCAGGGTGGCGGAGCAGGCCAGAAAGTACGGGGCGGAGTGGATCGTGGTTCACGGCGAAACCGTGACCGAGCCGGTATAGCCGGGAACCAACAGGTTCTCCGCGGAGAATCCGGAGATAGACGTACTCGCCCATCCCGGGTTTATCACAGACGAAGAGGCGCAGATCGCCGCGGACAACGGCGTTCTTATCGAAATAACCGGAAGAATGGGGCATAACATCACCAACGGCCATGTCGTTTCCGTCGCCAGGAAGGCGGGAGCCGCGATGGTGATCGATTCGGACGCCCACGCTCCGGAGAACCTTATGGACGAGGCCGCCGCCAGGGTGGTCGCGAAGGGCGCGGGAATGACCGATGACGAGACGGAGAGGGCGATAAACGTTACTCCGTTCGAAGCGATCAGGCGCATCCGCCGGTAACCCTCTGTTACCGTTTTATAGATTCTTTTCCTACCGCCCCGGGATGAGTACCGGGAAGTCTTTCATTCCGCTGCTGGCGGTGATAGTGCTGTCCGCCGTGGTCGACGGCCTCGACGGCACCATAGTGACCGTGGCGCTGCCGGGCATAGCGGAGGCGCTGGGCATCTCCGCGGCCGATTCGTCCTGGATCATCACCGTGTACTTCCTGATGATGGCCAGCCTTATCCTCATCATAGGGAAGGTATGCGACAGGGGCGCCCTGAAGAAGGTTCTCGCCGCCGGTTTCATCATATTCACGGCGGGTTCGCTGTTCTGCGGCCTGGCCCAGGATTTCGGCACCATGCTGGTTTTCAGAGGAGTCCAGGGGATCGGAGGGGGAATGCTGACTTCCTCCGGCGTTCTCATAGCCGTCAAATACCTTCCGCGCAGCCTCACTCCCGTCGGTCTCGCCGCGGGGGTGCTGGGTTATTCCGCGGGAGGAGCTTGCGGGCCGGTGGTCGGAGGCGTTCTCATGGAGAATTTCAACTGGGAATGGATATTCTTCATCAACATTCCGATAGGGATATTCGGAACGCTGCTTACCATGAGATACGTTCCCGCGGATCATCCCTCCGGAAAATCCCGTTTCGACATCGCGGGAGCGGTTTTGCTGTTCATATCCATGTTTTCCGGTCTTTACGCGATAGAATCGGTGCCGTCACACGGGCTGAACTGGATATCCGCCGCCGCCCTGATCGTGTTCGTTTCGGGAATAACGGTGTTTGTGATAATAGAGAAGCGGGCGGCGGATCCGGTTCTGTTCCTTTCGGTGTTCAGAAGGCCGGCCACCGTGATCTCCATAACGATATTCCTTCTGGTCAACGCGTGCTGCATGGGCATAATCTATCTGCTTCCGTTCTACATGGTGGCGGTTTCCGGATACGGCGCGGTGACGTGCGGGCTGTTCATGTGCATCCAGGCGGTGATCACGCTGGTAGTGTGCATTCCCGTGAGCAGGCGCGTTGCGGCGGACGGAAACAGGAGATACATAATCCTGGCGCTGATCAGCATGCTGGCCGCTTCCGCGGTGCTGATAACCTCTCCGGAACCCGGAGCCGCCGCTCTGATTATATCTCTGGCCGGGGTCGGGCTTACGTGGGGATTCGGAGGCGGATCCTTCGGAAACGCGGTGGTGGACAGCGTCGACGAGGACAAAAGAAGCGCCGTGTCCCCTATGGTATCTTTCATCATCTATTTCGGATCCGCTCTGGGATCCGCTCTGTATTCCGGGCTGTTCGCGATTGGATCCGGAGTTCCGGGAACGATGACTGACGCCATTCCTCCGGAGGTGTTCGCAGACGGTTTCTGGTTCGCGATGTGCATCGGGACGGTATTGTCCGTGATCGCGCTGGTCCTGGGGCTGTGCCTCAAAAAAGACAGGGCTTAATTCCAGGGTTTCTCCCCGTTGTGCTCAGAAACGTAGTTGTTGTAGATCCTCGCGAGCTTGGACGAATCGTAGGCGCTCAGGACGCAGAGTATCAGATACGTGATGTACGGAAACCCGTACTGTATCCCCAGAATGATGCAGAGCGTCGCGACGGCGAGAATGATGAAACCTCTGGTCTCTTTGCACACGTATATCTCTCCGAGTCCGGGAGCCAGAAGCGAGAGGATGACGGCCGCGGCCTCGCTCTTTTTGTCGTAACTGTCTTCGAGGAGCTTGCGCTCGAGATACGATTTCTCTGCCGGCGCCGACAGTTTGTTGCCGCACTTGTAGCAGATTTCGGCATTCTCCGGGACCTCGAGCCCGCATCTGGGACAGTTCATGACCCGGAGATGCATTACGTGGATATATCGGTATCCCGCGGAAACCGTTCCCTGACCGGTTTTCCGCGAAGCTAATGCTATATACGGCGTTTCCCATCTCTTTGCGGGGTGTTTTTTTGTCTTTATTCAGGAAGAAAGCGGAGAATATCGGCTCTTTCGTAAAAGTTACGCTCGTCATCACCGGAATGCACGGAGTGGACGAATACGAGATAATCAACAGCGGGGAGGAGGCGGAACTGTCCCGCTATTACACGGCGGATCCCGGATACACCGACCGCATTCTGCACGGAAAAGTCACGCTGGATCCCATGATTATTACGGATCTGATGAACGGCTGCGGGGTGCCCGGCTGGGACGGATTCCGCGGGGAGCATCCGCCGGACATTATGGACGGATACAGATTCAGTTTCGAGGCATCCCTCGGCGAAAGGACGATCGAAGCGCAGGGTTCTCAGAATTTTCCCGAAGGGTTCCACAAGTTCGTAAGAGAGCTGGACGAGATGCTGGAACGCGGGGAAACATAAGATATACCCCGATACGGTTGACGGTTCATGCCGGAAATCGCCATCATCGGAGGAACGGGCATATACAATCCCGATACTTTCGAAATCACAGACAGGGCATATCCCGATACTCCGTACGGAAAACCCTCTTCGACCATACTCACAGGCAAAATCTCGGGAACCGAAGTGGCGTTCCTGTTCCGCCACGGGAAAGACAAGGGGAGCTATCCGCCGAGCTCAGTTCCGTACAGAGCGAACATGTACGCGCTGAAGCAGCTCGGGTGCAAGTACGTGATATCCGCATGCGCCGTAGGATCCCTTCAGGAGGAGTTCGCCCCCGGGGATCTGGTTATCGCCGATCAGTTCATCGATTTCACCAAGAAGAGGGAGTACACCTATTTCGATGACAAGATCGTCCACATCTCGATCCCGGAGCCCTTCTGTCCCTATCTCAACGATATTTTCTCCGGGGCCGCGGAAAAGCTGTCTCTGAAATACCACAAGGGCGGAAGATACATGTGCATCGAGGGCCCCAGGTTCTCGACCAAAGCGGAGAGCTTCATGTTCAGGAACTTCGCCGACATCATAGGGATGACCGTGGTTCCGGAATGCCAGCTCGCCAGAGAACTCGGCATGTGCTACTGCAGCCTAGCCACCGTCACCGACTACGACGTCTGGAAAGAGGAGGCTGTGGATATAGAGATGGTGAAAAGGACGATGTCCGAATGCCTCGGCAACGTCCTGAGGCTTCTGGAGACCGGATTGCCCGAAATCGGAAAGGGACGCTGCTGTTCCTGCGTGGAAGCGGCGGAATCCGCAGGGGCGCTTTAAAGCAGTAATTTATACGGATTATCCTGTTACCGGGGCATGGATGAGGAAAAGACCAAAGGCCAGCGCCTCGAGGAGGAGCTTCTCAGAAATCCCGGAACGCTGATTGAGAAAGATCCCTCGCTCAAAGAGAAAGCATCCGCTTTCTGCGAAGGATACAAAAAATTCCTTTCCTGCAAGACCGAGAGGGAAGCGGTCTCGTTCGCCGTTTCCCTTCTCGGAGAGCACGGATACACGGAGTTCGCGCGCGGCAAAGTCTACCGCCCCGGCGACAAGTTCTATATGGTGAACCGCGGGAAGAACATTCTCATGTGCACCAAAGGGAAGAAGCCTCTCGCGGACGGCATGCGCGTTTCCGTTGCTCACGCGGACAGCCCCAGGCTCGATTTCAAGCCCCACCCGCTTTTCGAAGACTCGGGGATGGCATATTTCAAGACTCATTACTACGGGGGCATCAAGAAATACCAGTGGACGACCGTTCCCCTTTCCATCCGCGGAGTCGTGATCAGAAAGGACGGAACCTCCGTCGAGATAAAGATAGGGGAGGAAGAGGACGAGCCGTCGTTCTGCATCACCGATCTTCTCATTCATCTCGCCCAGGATCAGATGTCTAAAACGGCCTCCAAAGTCATCGACGGGGAGCAGCTGAACATTCTGATCGGATCCTGGCCCTACGATGACGAGAAAGTTAAGAGCAAGATAAAGCTGGCTGTAATGTCTCTTATCAACGCGAAATACGGAATCGCCGAGGATGATTTCGAGTCAGCCGAGCTCTGCGCGGTTCCCGCGTTCAAAGCCAGGGATATGGGGTTCGACAGATCCATGATCGCCGGATACGGACAGGACGACAGCTCCTGCGCTTACGCGGAACTCATGGCCGAGATCGACACGAAGGATCCGGAATACACCACCCTGACGATATTCGCCGATAAAGAAGAGACGGGATCCGACGGGGTAACCGGCATGAGATCTTATTTCTTCAGGGATTTCGTCGAGGATCTGGCTCAGAGCGAGGGCATAGAAGTTAGGCACGTTCTCCGCAATTCCGTGTGCCTGTCCGCGGACGTGGGATCCGCGTTCGATCCGGCTTTCGGAGAGGTTTACGACACCAAGAACTGCGCTTACATCAACTGCGGCCCCATAATCTCCAAATACGACGGATCCAGAGGAAAGTACAGCACCAACGACGCTTCCGCGGAGATGATGGGATACGTGCTGGGAATTTTCAGGGAGAGCGGAGTGTCCTGGCAGATGGGAGAGCTCGGAAAGATCGATATCGGCGGGGGAGGGACCATCGCGTCGGAGATATCCGTGCACAACATCGACACCGTGGACATCGGGGTCCCCGTGCTTTCGATGCACGCTCCGGTAGAAGTAATATCCAAAGCCGATCTCTACATGCTGTACAAGGCCGTTTACGCCGTGTACAACAGCAGAAAACCTAAAACGTTCTGAATCCGGATAGGGTTCATTCCCGGAGGATCACGAGGAGATCCTCCGGTTTTCTCACGTATTTTATTCCCTTTTCGATGCAGACGCTCTCCGGAAGGCCGTATCCGTAGGCGGCCGCGATGAAACCGAGCCCCGTTTCCGCCGCGGAGTCCATATCGTCGGCGCTGTCGCCGATCATAACCGCATCCTTTCCGGAGGTTCCGGTGTCTTCCAGACATTTCATTATGAGCTCCTTTTTCGTTACCGGAACGGAGACGTTCGCGCTTCTGACAGAATCGAAAAGACAGTCTATTCCCAGTTTTCTGAGAAATTTTCCGGTGAAATCCTCCGCCATGAGGGTCGCGACGCACATTCTGTATCCCTGGGATCTGAGATTATCCAGCGTTTCCCTGATCCCGGGGAATCCCCTGCACATCCCGAATCCCTCGGATGCGAACACCGAAACGTAATAATCCACGGCTTCGCGGAGCCTTTCTTTCGGGAGCCGGGTTATTCTGAGAAGATTTTCGGCGAAAGGTCCTCCGAGTCCTTTTCTGAATTCCTCTTCCGGAACGTTCTTCACGCCGAACTTCTCGCAGGTTTTTTTGTAGCAGTGGATGACGCCGGCGGAGGAGTCGGAAAGGGTTCCGTCGAGATCGAAGATCAGGAGTTTTTTCATCGGACGGGTATCCGCGGGGCGTATTTAAACGGAAGCGTCACCGTATTCCAGAAGTTCTTCCAGGGAGGATATTTCGAAGGTGCATTTTATCCCGTCTTCGGTGAGGCCGTTGTGCCTGTTGACGATCACCGAATCTATCCCGGCGGATTCCGCGGCGGCGGAGTCGTGGGGGCTGTCCCCGACGTATACCGTCTGCTCCGGGGGAACGCCGGATCCGGACATCGCGAGAAGGATGGGATCCGGGAAGGGTTTTCTGCGGGCGGTGTCGTGGTATCCGACGATTTTCTCCGGATAACCCAGCATTCCGTATTTTTCCAGAAGGTTCTCTATCTTGTAGCGGTATTTTCCGGAGGCTATCGCGATGCGCTTCCCTCTTCTTTTCAGTTCTGAAAGGACCTCCTCCGTCTCCGGGAAGGGTTTTCCTCCCTTCAGATAGGCATCGGAGTCCACAATTTCGCGGAAATGCTCGTAAAAAGTCTCTCTTTTCGATTCGTCGCCCACGGTTATCTCGAAGATCTGCTCCATGGTCCTCCCGGCTATCTTCGGGAATATTTTTTCGTCATAGGAAAGGCCGGCCGCGGCGAGGGCGTGATCCATAATGACTTTCAGTCCCCCGCTGGTATCGAACAGGGTGTTGTCGAAATCGAGGATGTAGAGCGTATACTCCTTCATTTGGTGCCCTCGTAGATGTTCACGGCCCCGAACGATTTCACGTAGTATCTGGCGTCCTCGAATCCGGCTTTCCTGAAGATCTTCACCATGTCCTCGCCGTACGGGAATCCCTCTATGGACGTGGTCAGCCACTGGTACGCCGACTGCCTTCCGTCGATGGATTTGCCTTTGTCGTACTTCCGGCCGTATCTCTTCACCCTTCTCATGTACAGGTTGTAGAAGAAGCGGACGAAGGAGTTCTTCGGTTTGGAAAGCTCCGCCACGACGACTTTCCCGCCGGGAGCCAGCACCCGGTGCATTTCGGAGACCGCCTGGAGAATATCGGTCACGTTTCTGAGCATGTATCCGGAAGTGACCAGATCGAAATACCCGTCCTCGAACTCCAGGGCGAGGGCGTCTCCGGTTTTCCAGGTTATCTTCACCGGGAGATCCAGCTCTTTTTCTTTCTTCTCAGCGAGCTCCAGCATTTTAGGGGTTATGTCCACGCCGATCACCTCGGAGCCCTTCCCGGCGGTTCTGGCGACGTGGAACGCTATCTCTCCCGTTCCCGTGCCCACATCGAGGCATCTCTTGCCGGAAATGTCCCCGGCCTTTTTCATCATGAATCTGTGCCAGCCCTGAACCATTCCCATCGACATTATCTCGTTCATCTCGTCGTAGTAGTCCGCGATTTCCGTGAACACGTCTTTGATGTACTCTTCCTTGCCTTCGAACTGGTTTCCTTTCTTGAGTTCCTCTTCAGCCATTTGATATCACCAGGGCAGAAACAGATTCTGAATAAGATACCCGGCGGTCAGGAGAACTCCGAAGTGCCAGTTCAGCCTGAACGCCAGAGGCACCAGCATGAACGCGGCCTTGCCGTCGGAGGGCGCTTTCCTGCTGTTTCCGATTACCTTGTGCAGATCGTATAATGTCAGGAATGCCAGCGCGGTGCATAAAGGTGCGTATCCGGCAATAATCAAGATCAGAAGAACCGGGAACGAGACGGCGCTCTCGAAGAGGTATAATTTCATCCCGTTCTCGTAGGAGAGGCGCTGGGAGAGGGTCATCACCCCGCATCTTTTGTCCTCTTCGTAATCTCTCATCTCGTTTCCGGAAAGGACCGCGGTTATCATGAACGCGTTGGGGATGCTCAGCAGGAATACCTCCGCCGAGAAATAATCCCCGGTCATGGCGCTGTACGTTCCGAGCGGCATGAGGAATCCCATCATAACGAAGACGCTGGCCTGTCCGAGGCCGAGGTATTTGTACGAGCCGCAGACGGTGTACGTTCCCGCGCCGATCACGCCGAGGACGCCGTATATGAAGACCGGCCATCCCGCATAGTAAAAGAGAACGAGTCCGATGGCCGCGGCTATACCGATGCATAATATTCCCGCTTTCAGAACGGATCCGGGAGAGAGCCTGCCGGTGACCAGCTCCGGAGATCTGGTTTCGTTCTCGACGGTGTCGTATCCGTTTTTGAAATCTCCGTAAGTGTTCAGGATGTTCGCCGCGGACTGCAGGAGAACGGAGGCGATCATGACCAGAATGTAGAGGGGAATGCTGAATTCTCCCTCGCAGTAAGCAACCGCGCCGCCTATGAGCACCGGCACTACCGCCCCGTGGAGCGTCCATGGCCTGAATACGTTGTACCATCCGGCCTTGACCGGTCTGACGGCTGACATGCCCCGGGGATAAATGGAGAAGATTATAACCGTTATGATTGAAACGGTTTCGCCGATAGCATGTTTTAAATATCAGAATTAATTTTTTAATGTTTATCATTAAATTTAAAAACGAGATCGCTCTTTACGGGCACATGGAAGCCATAACTCTGCTGAAAAGCAGCGCATTCATGATGACGCTGGCATTGATAGTGGCGCTGATTACGAATTTTTCCGGGCTTTTCCCCGGGAACGTTCTGACTTCCGGAGTGCGCTCCGATGTTACCGTCATCACGCTGGCCGTCATGCTGACTGTTTCCCTTTCCAGAATACCGTACGAGAATCTGAATCCGGTAAAGCACGGCAGATCGGTCCTGAGATCCGTCATTCTGGGGCTCGTTATATCGTCGCTTATCCCTCTGGCCGGTTATTATCTTCTGAAAGACACGGAATTCGGGACACAGGCGATGGGTCTGGTGTTCATCGCCGCCACGCCGTTCGCGGCTTCCGTCGGGCCGCTGTCGTATATTCTCCACGGAGATATGGAGCATGCGATGAGGGGAACCATCATCGTGTACATACTGGCCCTTCTCTGGATACCGTTCATCGTGTGGATCGCTCTGGGCGAGACCGTGGACATGACCAACGTGTTCATCACCGTCATAGAGCTGATCGCGGTCCCGCTTCTGCTGTCCAGGCTGCTGGTTAAGGTGAATATGAACAGGGATATCATGGCGGTTTTCCTGAACTGCTGCATTTTCCTGCTGGTGTGGCTGTCCGTAGGCTCCACGAAATTCTCGGGGGATCTGTGGGTTTTCGCCGCTTTCCTGATGATCGCCGCGCTCAGATCCTTCGGGCTGGGATGCGCGGTCGAGAGCGCGGAGAAGAAGATCGGAATCAGCCGCCGCCAGAGGGTCACGGATATTCTGATGGTCTCCTACAAGAACAAGGGGATAGCTATCGCCACGTGCATGGCCGTTCTCGCTCCAACCGGGCTCGCTCCCGTCGCGATGGTGGCTATCGCTACCTCCATCGTGGTCGAGATCATGTGGGTGGCGTTCATGGACTCGGTTCTGTTCAAAAAATGGGACAAAGAGGAACCGGAAGCGTCCTGACAAACATTTTTCCGATAATCAAACGCGGTCCGGATAAACGGTTCCGGGCTGCCTCTTTTTTATACGCCGGCCTGAGGATCAAGTTCGCGCTGATTATTCTGGTTGGATGATAAGTCGGACAAAAACCGTGATTCAATCTATATCTGATAAGTCCGTTACGCAACTATTCGGAGTAATCCGGATATGCGGGTCCGTCTTCTCGGTGCGCGCTTCAGGATGTGGTATTGCAGAAATAAAAAAAGGCTTCGGGGAAAGGTTACATGGAGGCATGGAATAAGACAGAGATATACTGTTTCAGGTGCGGCCACCGCTGGGTCTCCCGTAACGATAAAAAACCGGAGTCCTGTCCGATCTGCCGTTCCCGCCGCTACGATATTCCGTCCGGGGAATATGTCTGCCGCAAATGCGGAGAATCCTGGATCCCCGGAACGTTCAGCGAATCCTGTCCCGGGTGCGGAACGGCGATTTACGCGCGGTCCGGTTCCGAGGAGCTTCTGTGCAGACAGTGCGGCCACCGCTGGGTGTCCCGCGGCGGGGATTATCCGGTGAAGTGTCCCTCCTGCAGATCCAGAAAATGGAACGAGCAGAAGATATCCAGCCTCACCTGCCGCAAATGCGGATACGTCTGGAAGAGCAGAACCGATCTGCCCGTGAAATGCCCCAAATGCAAGTCTAAAACCTGGAATACGGTTTCCTTCAAGCTTAAATGCTTCAGATGCGGGTACAAATGGATTCTGAGCGAGGGCATCGATCCGGAATCCGTGAGATCGTGTCCCTCCTGCAGATCGAAGCTGTGGAACGAGCTGCCCGGACTGAAAGAGTGCGGCGGATGCGGGCGGCTTTTCGTTCCCTCCAGAAGGGAAAGATCGTGTCCGGCGTGCCAGAGGAGCGCGGCGGCTTTCGAGCTCAGATGCGGATTCTGCGGAACCGGATGGGTTTCCGACGACAGAGTCAGCAGGCTGTGTCCGGGGTGCGGGATCGTTTTGTCCAACAGCGGACAGGAGAGATCGATCGTACTCTGGGAAAATACGGAGCACAGGCTGGTGTATCTGTTCAAAGACGGGATCGGGTGCGTGTATCTCTGGAAAGGAAAGTATCCGGAATGCTGCGCGTACATGAACGAGCTGGTCGACGCGCTCGGGGTGAGATTCGAAACGATGATGAGCAGATCGCGCTCCGCGATGTACGAGAAATTCTGGAATTCGGTGATCGCCGGAATGCTCGAAAAGAAGGATTCCTACAAAGACAATATACCGTATTTCATCAGGCGTCTCGGGCTGGAGCCGTTTCAGGCGCAGATACTCGCGCTTCATTTCACCGGAATGAGCCCCGAAGTCATCTCGATCCGTCTGAAAATGAATCTGAAGGATATACGCAAGGAGTTCACGGCGATACAGGACGCCTATTCCGAAAGCGGAATCGTCGTAAACGACTCCGTATACACCGAAGATCCCATTTCGATGTATGATCCGGACGACTCTCCGAAACGATAAACTGTCTCCGCCGCTTTGTACGGGCGCCGGGGATGTGATTACAATAAGTTCTGCTTTGGACAGATAACATATATTATGGGAATCCGGATATTGGAAATATATTCCAATCGGGGGATGCTCAACTGATCGATGAAACCCAGTACCGGATCGGCATGAAACGTTTAGATCGTATCTGCCGCAGCGAGGGGGACGATTCCGTTTCCGGCATCAACGTCTGCTCGGTATGCGGAAACGTATGGAGTTCTCGTTACGGCGGGAGCAGCCCGAAGACCTGCCCCTCTTGCAGATCCGCTCTCTGGAACCGCAACGGGGTCAGGAAAGCGAACTGCTTCAGGTGCGGGCACATATGGATAACTTCCGGCTCCAGGCCGTTAAGGTGCCCGTCCTGCAGGAGCAGGCTGTGGTACAGGAAGGAACTGACCATAACATGTCTGAAATGCGGGAAGGTTTGGACCGATCCCGTGCACAAGGGCTGCGGAGTCACATGTCCCTCCTGCGGCCTGCTGTCCCGCAAGGAATATTCGGTTTCCGCGAAGCATCCGGAGGATTCCGGACGCAACGGCGCGGATAGTATTCTGACTGAATGCATAATCGCCGAAATGCAGTCGATGGAGGGAACCATCTCCAGAACGTTATATCTGCGGAACAAGGGGCTGACTCCGCTGCAGGCGGATATAATCGTAAGGTTCTGCAGAGGCGAATCCGTTCCGGAGATTTCCTCCCGGATGCTGCTTCCGGTTGCCGAAACGATGAGGATCGTTCTTCCCTACATAGAACTGTGCGATTCCGGGGGGATGGAGAAACGGAAATAACCGCTCCCGTTTTCGGCGCCGCAGCGCGTTACGCCGATGCGCATATCTACGTCGCCCTTGACCTTATATACCGCGGCGGGCGCGCCGGCAGGCAGAGTCTGGCGGACGAATTGGGAATAGGCGAGGGCAGCGTCAGAAGCATGCTGAACGTGCTCAGGGAATGGAGATGGATTCAGGTCCGGCAGTCCGGAGTGACGCTGACGGAACTGGGGAAGGAGTCGTTCAGGGGGTTCGGGATGCAGCTCGTCCGCGTAAGCGAAAGCAAATATTCCGTCGGAAACTTCCAGTACGGCATTATTGTCAGAGGCGCCGCCGCGTCCGTGACGGACGGGATGAAGCAGAGGGATCTCGCGGTGATGAACGGAGCCGAGGGGGCTTCCGTTTTCGTTATGATAAAGGGAGAGCTGATATTCCCGAAGAACTGGAATCTGGACGAGCAGGATCCGGAGACCGCCGCCAGGCTGAGGCAGACCGGAATGAGGGACGGCGACGTTCTGATAATCGCAGGCGCGGATACGGAGAAGAAGGCCAGGCTCGCGGCGGCAGCGGCAGGTCTGGCTATGAAACGATTCCGGATAATTGTATCCGATGCATCGCGGTTTTTTTGATTAAAGGCCTGTCCGGGACGCGGACAGACCTGTTTATCAGCTCCGTTTACCAGATGAAACGCATGATCGCTGCGAGAATGAATATTACCGCGGCGGCGATTTCAGCGGCGAGCAGAACGGTTTTCTTGGGAATGACGCAGGGATCTGCGCCGGAATGAGTTATCTCCAGAGCTCCGGATTCGTATGAGAACTCGTAGTTGTCTGCGTAACCTCCTGAAGGAATCAGTATATGCGTTCCAGAAGACAGATCCCCGCAGGAAACCGACGGCGCTCTGTAACCGGAAGCGGGGATTCGTTTATGATTTCCGTCATCCGCTCAGAGCGATCATCCGGATCCCCTGCGTTGGCCGTCCGGATCGTTTCTTCTCCTCCGGTTCCTCCTCTGTTTCCCCGTCTTCTGCATATTCGAGAATGTCCCCGGGCTGGCATCCCAGCGCTTTGCAGATTCCGTTCAGGGTGGAGAACCTGATAGCCGATATTTTCCCCGTTTTTATGTTCGACAGGTTGACGTTGGATATCCCCACCTCTTCCGCGAGCTGGTTCAGGGACATCTTCCTGTCGGCCATAACCTCTCTGAGTCTCAGGATAATCATGTCTCTCACAAAGTCTCGTCCGATTCTTTCTGAAGGAGGCATCCGTAGCGGAACGCCAGTCCCAGGCAGTATACCGTGACCCCGACCAGCAGAAGCCCGAAGAATACGAACACGATCCATCTGGGGTCCGCGCCCGAAGCGAATTCCAGAACGCCGAGCGCTGGCGCCGATATCAGGTACGCCTTCGAAAGCGAAATCATAAGGCCGACGTTTCCCGGATTGAAGGGGCTGTGCTCGGTGTAAACGGATCTCATCAGCCTGTACACGGAATAAACGGTGAAGAATCCCAGCAGCATCATTCCGGCGATCCATGCCGCGGCCGCGAAACCGGCCGCCGTTCCGGCTTCGTGTCCGGTCCAGGACTCCAGCACTCCGGCGAAGGATTCCGGAAACGCCGCGGCCCCGGCGGCCGCCGCAACGGTGAAAACAATCAGTATCAGAAGAACGGCCATGCCCGCCAGCATAGCTTTCGACGCGTACAGGCATATCTTCTTCAGGGTCGAGAGATCTCCCTTCATTTTATCACTATAGTGTATAACAGAATCCCTATAGTTCTGCTCACGCTCTCCAGGGGGCGTCCCATTCCCACGGGCGTATGATCCCGGTGTACATCGCGAGACCCACGACCGCTCCCTCCGCTCCCGCTTCCGAAAGCACTACGGCGTCCTCTCTGGATGTCACGCCTCCGGAGGCGATGACCGGATGCGGGCACGATCTTATGAAACCGCGGGCCTGTTCCCGGTCGATCCCCTTTCTCTGTCCTTCGACGTCGACGTTTGTATTCAGAACCGCTGCCAGAGGCATTCCGCGGATGCGGATGAACATCTCCTCCGCGGTTATTCCGGCGGACTCCCGCCACCCTTTCACGGCGATTTTTCCTTTTTTGGTGTCCATGGAAAGAACGATTCTTCCCGGGAACTCGTCCGCAAGGGATTCCAGCCAGTCAGGATCTTTCACGGCTCTGGTTCCCACGACTATTCTGTCCGCGCCGGCCGAAATAAGATCTCTCACGGTTTCCGAGTTCCGGATGCCTCCGCCGATCTCCGCCGGAACTCCGTACTCTTTTATGATTCTCTTGAAGACCGGAAGGTTGTTCTCCTTTCCGAAGGCGCCGTCGAGATCCACCAGATGAAGGTACTCCGCCCCCTTCTCTATCCACATGCCGGCCGTTTCCGCGGGATCCGGCATGACGATCTGCTGGCTTCCGGGGACTCCCCCCACCAGCTGCACTACTTTGTGATCCAGGACGTCCACCGCCGGTATAATCCTCATATGTTCTCCTCCGCGAACGAGATGAAATTCTCGATGACTTTTCTTCCGGTGAAACTGCTTTTCTCCGGGTGGAACTGGGTGCCGTAGACGTTCTTTCTTCTGAAGAACGATCCGAACCTCGTTCCCTCGTACTCGGTCGTCCCTATAGCGATGCTTTCGTCCGAGGGCGATCCGAAGTAGCTGTGCACGAAATAGAACATCCTGTCGGGGGTTCCTTCGAGCAGGGGATCGTCCGATTCCAGAGAGTTCCAGCCCATGTGGGGGAGTATTCTGCTCTCCATCTTCCTGACGGAGCCGCCGAAGAATCCCAGCCCGGGCGATCTTCCTTCTTCGCTTCTTCCGAAGAGGATCTGGCATCCTATGCATATTCCCAGCGCGGGCACGCCGTCCTCCAGCCTTCCGCATATCTCCTCCCTGTGGGGAAGAAGCTTCTCCATGGTTTTGTCGAACGCTCCGACCCCCGGGAAGACTATGCACTCCGCGCCGGCCAGCTCCGAAAAGTCTCTTACTATCACGGCTTCCGCTCCGCATCTCTCCAGAGATCTTGATATGGAGAACAGGTTTCCGACGCCGTAATCGGCCACGGCTATTCTCAGCGGCATTCCCGGATCACCTTCTCCGCCTTCTCCAGAAGGAGCGAGTTCTGCTCCGGGGTTCCCACCGTGGTCCTGACGCAGTTCTTCAGCCTCGGTTTGTCCCCGAAGTCGCGGATCAGTATGCCTTCCGCTTTCAGCTTCTCCGTGAAAACCGAGTGATCGACCGGGCATTCGGCCAGTATGAAGTTGGAGTCCGACGGGAACGTTCTGAATCCCAGCTTCTCCAGCCCCGCCGACAGCGCCGGCCTCTGCTCCCTGACCATCTCCGTGCTTCTGCGTATGAAGTCCTGATCTTTCAGCGCGGCTATCGCCGCCCCCTCGCTTATCATGTTGAGCGAGTACGGGATCTTCACGCAGGACATCATGCCGGCCAGTTCCCTGTTCGCCGCGGCGTATCCCACCCTGAGCGCGGCCATGGCGTACGCTTTGGAGAACGTTCTTAAAACGACGAGGTTGTCGAACTCTTCCACGCGGCCGATCATCGGATCTTTCCCGTATTCGGCGTAGGCCTCGTCTACCACCACTATCCCCCCGAATCCGGAGAGCACCTCCTCTATATCCTTCGTCCTGAAGCAGTTGCCGGTGGGGTTGTTGGGAGACGGCATTATGACGATCTTCGCGTCCTGCTTTATGATATCGTCGGTATCCAGCTGGAAATCCTCCGTCAGTTCGGAGCATATGACCTTTCCGCCGTTGAGCCTGACGAAGTAGTCGTACAGGGTGTAGGACGGCACCGGCACCACGCAGCCGTCCCCCCAGTCCGTGAACGTTTTGAAAGTGATGTCCAGAAGCTCGTCGGATCCGTTCCCGGCGATGAAGTTGTCCGCCTCCAGATCGTACAGTTCCCCGAGAGCCTCTCTCAGTCTGTCCGAGTAGGTGTTCGGATACTGATCCAGCTCCCACTTCCCCTTCGAAAGGTACTCCGCCGCGGCGGGATTGGGGCCCAGCACGTTGGTGTTCGTATCCAGCCTCAGCTCCCCGTGCAGCTCGGGATTATAATATTTCCTGAATTCTCTCGCCGTGGATCTCATTATGCCGCGATCCATATCGCTCCACCAGCCTTTCGATGGGCATCGTCAGGATTCCTCTGGCTCCTATGGCTTTGAGCTCCGCTATGGTTTTGTAGATCTTGTCGGAATCGACCACCGCGTGCACCGCGAGATAGCTGCTGTTGCCGGCGATGCCGGTGACCGTGGGCCCCTCGATTCCCGGGAGGATCCTTCTTGCCTCCTCCACCGCCGATTCCGGAATGTCGGCCATGAGATACTTCTTGTTCTCCGCCGCGATGACGCTTCTTATCGAATCGGTAATCTCGCATACGGCCGCTTTGTGTTTCTCCAGAGCGCCCCGGGACGTGATCATCGCCGCCTGGGACTCCAGTATCGTCCCGATCTCGGCGAGCCTGTTAGTCTTAAGGGTGGAGCCGGTGGATACCAGATCGACGATGTAGTCGGAGATGCCGAGATAGGGCATAATCTCCGCCGCCCCGGAAACCACGATCACTTTTACCTTCTTTCCAAGGGACGAGAAGTACTTCTCGGTCATCTTCGGGAAGGAGGTGGCTATCCTGCTTCCGTCCGGAATGTCCCTCACGTCCCTAACGGGGGAATTCTCGGGCACCGCGACGGAGAGGCGGCAGAATCCGAATTCCAGATTGAGTATGACTTTAAGATCCTGCCCGGACTCGGCAAGCTGATCCAGGCCGGTGATCCCCACGTCTATGGCTCCCGCCGCTATGAATCCGGGAATATCCTGCGCCCTGACGAACATTATCTCGAGATCCTGGTTTTTGACCTTCGCGTAGAGCTTTCTGCCGATGTCCTCTCCCAGATCCAGCCCGGCCTTCCTGAGAAGCTCCAGCGTTCTTTCGTTCAGCCTTCCTTTGTTCGGGACGCCGATTCTTAGTGCCATTGTATCCTCGGATTTTTCGTATAAAAGGGATATAGATAAGGATGTTGCCCGCGCGGAAAAAGGATCATTCGGGTTTGTTGAACTTTCTGTCGAGCTTCGAGGAAACGTCTCCGGTGCGGGCGTACTCGGTTATGCGCCTGTAATCTTCAAGATAATCCACCTCTCCCCAGAACAGATCCGGAAGATCGGCGATTTTCACCGGCTCCTCGTCCAGATGCGCGTAGAGGACGTTCTCCCACCATTCCCCGTACTCCTCGTTCCAGGTCATCCTCTCCAGCCTCTCCCGGAACCTTCCCGTGCAGTTTCCGGGAATCTCGGCCATCCCGACGTACTCGTGGGTCCTTCTCTCCCTGGGGAGCTCTTTCCCGTATTCTTTGATATACCCGTCCGAAACGCGGAAGAAATAGTCTCCGATGTCGCAGCGGGTGCTGTCCGCGGCCATCACCGGCCCGTCAGCGGAAGAAATGATCCTGTCGAGAACCGGCTTCTCCCAGAAGACGTCCGCGTTGCAGACCAGAAGATCCTCTCCCTCTCTGATGTAATCTTTGGCCATCCACAGGGATCCCAGGCTGTTGGTGACCGAATAGAACGGGTTCATGACGAAGTCCGTGTTATGTCCGGCGAGGCATCCGCGGACGGCTTCGCTTCCGTATCCCAGCACCGCGGTTACGGAGATTCCTTCGTCCTCGAGGATGCCGACGGAATGCTCGATTATGGACACGCCGTTCACTTCCAGGGTGCTTTTCGGGCATTTGTAGTACCTGGAGATTCTGGTTCCCTTTCCTGCCGCGAGAAGTATAGCCCTCATGATGTCAGTCTCTCTCCGTCTGATCGGATTTTGATAAATAACCGTGACGGTCTGCGCGCCCCGTTCATTGGTCTTATATATTAACTAAATTTTCGGGTTTCCCATGATTTTCGACAGGCTCGCAGATGCGATCGCGAAGCACGCAAAGCTGATTGTCGTAATGTGGGTCATCATTCTGATCTGCTCGGTTCCTCTGGCTATGAAATCCTCGGAGGTAATGAAATACGACATCAACGAGATCGCAGCCGAGAATTCGGAGTCGGTCAGAGGAATGGAGATCATGGACCGTTATTTCCCCTCCGGAGGGGGCACGGTCTCCTCGATGCCGATAATCCTGATAAAATACGATGACGAAGCGGGAGAGGCCGCGGGGGACGCTTTCATAAACTACATGAACGAGCATTCCTCCGAATACACCGACGGGGACGGCAATCCCAAACTGAGATCCAATGCGTTCGTCTCCATGGGCTCCCAGACCAAGGAGGGGCTGGATGGGGGAATAATCCTCACCGGCGTCCTTTTCTCCGGAGAGCCGGCCGACGAGGACGTGGACACCCTCAGGGAATTCATAGACCGCATGGAGAAGGAGTTCGCCGCCCTGGGCCCGGCCCAGGCAGAGATCCTTTCGGACGGAGTTTATCTTACGGGAACCCTCGCGGTGACCCACGATCTCGCCGCCGGGGCCCTGGAGGACGTTTCCAGAATAGATCCGTTCACGGTTCTTATGATCCTCATCCTGGTGGGTCTGTTCTTCAGATCCTTCATCACTTCGGCCACGCCCCCGGTGACCATCGGGGTGGCCTTCGTCGTCGTTCTCGCCCTCATCTACGGAATAGGGCAGATCCTGAACATCTTCTTCATCACGGAGATGCTGCTCCTGGTCTCCATGATGGGAGCGGGCTGCGACTACTGCATTTTCATCATATCCCGTTACAGAGAGGGGCTCCGCTCCGGACTCACCCACGAGCTCGCCCTCCACGACGCCATAAAATGGGCAGGGGAATCCATCGCGACATCCGGAGCGTCCGTCATAATAGGGTTCGGAGTCATGTCCATCTGCTCCATAAGCATGATCTCCACCATGGGAATTTGTCTCGCCCTGAGCATCCTGGTGGCGATGCTCGCCGCTCTCACCCTGATCCCGGCGATACTCCAGTTCGTCCGCGACAGAATATTCTGGCCCACCACCATGAAGGCCTTCGAAGAGGGCGGGAAAGCCACCAGAGGATGGTTCGCCTGGTTCGGGCGCCTGGGCGAGAAATATTTCGAAAAGTCGTCCAGATTCTCGCTGAAGCGCGCCGGCGTCATCACCCTGGCGGCAGTTCTGGTGACGGTTCCGGCCGCCTACCTGACGATGAACTCCGAAACCTCTTACGATATGATCAGCTGCATGCAGACCGGAGATTCCGGAAAGGGGATGGAATATCTCGGAGAGTACGCGAACCAGGGAATGTTCATGCCCAACTACATCATCTTCGAGACGTCGGAGCCGATAGCCCACGTCTATGACAACAAGCTGATTCCGGAGATGAAGATGCTGATATGGACGGATTCGTTCAAGGACATCAATATGGATCCGTATTACAATGCCCTGCGCTCGGATCCGAACGTCGCCGACGTCGCCGGCCCGTACATGTGGGACAAATACGTGCAGGAAGCCGAAAAGCAGCTTACGGAGGAGGGGGCGCCTCTGCCGCTGTCGTATTCGGACATAGTCGACCGCGCCGTGGAGAACACCCCCGAGATGCTGAAGCTGTACCTGGAGCCGGTGATCTCGCAGGTCCGCGGGATGATGTCCGACGAGCAGCTGGTGCTCATGGGCGGCTCCTCCATAGACTACCTCATCAACAATTATTCGAAGATGATCGGCGGCGATTACGCGGAGTCCGGAACCGGAGACGTGAACTTCTTCATGTTCCAGTACTCCACCGCCGACGCGGCGATGTCTCCCCTCTCCATGCAGACCATAGATCACTCCGCATCGGAGACGGACGCCTTCGTGAAGACTCTCAACGCGGTCCGCGGAACCGGATACGTGACGGAGACCTGGGTCACCGGAACGGCGGCGGTCATGTACGATATCTCCAAAGACGTCAGCGAGGAGTTCAACCTGATCGAGATTCTGGTTATAATTTTCATTATAATCCTTCTGTTCATCGTCATGAGATCCTACCTCATCCCGCTGAGATCCGTGTTCACCATCCTGATGAGCATATCCTGGACTCTCGCGATGACGCATGTGGTCTTCACCGTTCTGCTCGGAAAGGACGTCATCTGGCTCATCCCGCTCATTCTTCTGGTGATCTGTCTGGGTCTGGGAATGGACTACGATATCCTCCTGACCACCCGCATCAGAGAGAACGTGCTGAAGGGCATGTCCAACGACGAAGCCATCCACCACGCGGTCACCCATACAGGTTCCGTCATCACCGTGTGCGGGCTGATAATGGGCGGGGCTTTCGGAACCCTTATGCTTTCGTCGCTGACCATAATGCAGGAGATCGGATTCGCGCTGTGCTTCGCCATTCTCTGCGACGCGCTGATCGTCCGCACCTACATCGTCCCGGCGATCATGCATCTTCTCGGAAACTGGAACTGGAAAGGTCCGAAGTTCATGCAGAGGAAAACACTTTGAGCCGGTCCGCATCGGAACAATGCGTTTTTATGTTATCGTTCCGATGCGGACCCCGGTGCATAAATGAATTTGCAAATTCTTCTTGCGTTCATCATTTATTTCGCGCTCGTTCTGGGTGTAGGATTCTACTTCTACAAGAGGTCCTCCAGCATGGAGGATTACTTCCTCGGCGGGCGTTCGATGAACCCCTACGTCACGGCTCTGTCGGCGCAGGCCTCCGATATGAGCAGCTGGCTGCTTATGGGTCTTCCGGGAGCGGTCCTTCTCTTCGGTCTCGGAGAGGTGTGGATCGGCATCGGCCTGGCCGCAGGCTCCTATCTTTCCTGGCTTTTCGTCGCCAAGAAACTGAGAAAGCATTCGGTCGTCGCGGGAAACGCCCTCACGGTTCCCGAATTCTTCTCCAACCGCTACAAGGATAACAAAGGCTACCTGAGATTCATATGCAGTCTGATCATCCTGTTTTTCTTCACGATCTACGTCGCGTCCGGTTTCAAGGGATGCGGAGTAACTCTCCAGACCATATTCCCCGAGATTTCTTTCGAAATCGCCATGGTCATCGGCGCCATCATCATCGTCGTCTACACGTTCTTCGGCGGGTACAAAGCGGTGTGCTGGACGGATTTCTTCCAGGGAATGCTCATGCTGGTCGCCGTCGTGGTGGTCCCTCTGGCCGCCGTGGGCGCTCTGGGAGGCTGGAGCAACGTCGAAGCCGGATGGGAGGCGGTCGGAGTGGATCACTTCGCCGATCTGTTCTGGGACGGCGGAAGCCCGCTGGGATTCATAGCGATCCTGTCTCTTCTCGCATGGGCCTTCGGGTACTTCGGAATGCCCCACATCATAGTCAGGTACATGTCCATCAGGGATCCCGAGGAGGTCAAGATCTCGCGCAGGATCTCTCTCGTGTGGATCGTCATCGCGCTCTCCGCGGTCGTTCTCGTGGGAATGATTGGAAGAGTCTATCTCGGAGAGGACGTGATATCCAGCGAGGGATTCAACGCCGAGCACGTTTTCATCATCATGGCGGGCGATCTCTTCGCGCCCATCATCGCGGGGCTTCTTTTCGCCGCCGTGATGGCCGCGATCATGTCCACCGCGGACTCCCAGCTTCTTGTCGCTTCATCGTCGATAACCAACGATCTTCTCGGAAAGAGCAAGAAGTACTCCTTCTCAGAGAACAAGATGATGTGGATATCTAGGGGAGTCGTCGCCGCCGTGGCCGTTTTCGCACTCATACTGGCGCTGTACGGCGGAAGCAACATCATGGGCCTGGTCTCCTACGCGTGGGCCGGCTTCGGAGCCGCGTTCGGTCCGCTGATGATCCTGTCCCTGTACTGGAAGAGGATGAACCTTTACGGGGCTCTCGCATCCCTTATAACGGGGTTCCTCTCGGTCATTCTCTGGAACACGTTCCTCACCGCGGAGACCGGAATCTACGAGCTCCTGCCCGGATTCATCCTCGCTCTGATCGCGGGAATCATCGTCTCCCTGGCGACCCCCGCCCCTCAGGAGGAGATCGTCAGAGAGTTCGACGAGGCCCAGACCTACACCGAAAGCCATTGAAACCCGGGGGTCCCCCGGGGCCCCTTTTTTATGAATAAAGATTTCAGAACCGTTTCCGCGTGCGGGATCTCCGCATTCTCGATCAAGGGATCGCGTTTCACCGGAGTAGCCTTTCCGTGCGGAAGCCGGGAGGAGCTGTCCGCCGCGGCGGAAAAACTGAGGGAATAGTATCCCGGCGCGACGCATTACTGCTACGCCGCGGTGTTCGGGGGGCCGGATCGCATCGAGAGGTACAGCGACGCCGGGGAACCCTCCGGAACCGCCGGAAAACCCATAATGTCCGTCATCAGGGGATCCGGTCTTTCCGACACGGCAATAATTGTGATCCGCTGGTTCGGGGGAACTCTCCTGGGGACCGGAGGCCTGGTCCGCGCTTATACCGAATCCGCTTCCGCCGCTCTGAGAAACGCTCCCGTCATCGAAAAAAGATTCTGCCGCATCTACAGGTTTCAGATAGAATACGCCGATTACGGGAGATTCGAGTCGGAGGCCGGAAGCATCTCCCCGTTCCGCCCCGTTTATTCATTTTCCGGAAAAGTCTCCGCGGAAATGCCGGTTCCGGACGGGAGCGAGGATCTCCTTTTCAGGAAATTATCCGATATAACGAAGGGATCCGCTGTCCCGGAGGAGATCGGAACCGCGTATCTCCGACCGAAACATCATTAACGAGCGGGGATTACGGGTCCCCATGCTCTTAAAGGCTCAGGCAATAGCGAAATCATTCGGACCCGTGAGAGTTCTGACCGACGTCAGCCTCCAGATCAACGAAGGCGATTCCATAGGCCTGATAGGGGTGAACGGAGCCGGCAAGAGCACGTTTCTGAAGATCCTTCTCGGAGAGATGAAGCCGGATACGGGCGAGATAATCAGAAACACCGAGAGGATCGGATATCTGGAGCAGTTCGCGGAGTCCTCGTCAGAATTCACCGTCCGCGACGTTCTTGGACGCCCTTACGGCCATATCGAGAATCTCAAACGCCGTCTGGCCGAGATAGACGATCTCATGGCTAAGGGCGGGGATATAGACTGGAACGCTCTCGCCGAGGAGAGCGCATCCATCGAGTCGCAGCTCTCCAAATCCGATGCGGACGACGAGAGGAATCTCATCTCCGCGCTCGAGAAAGTGGGTCTTTCCGGGGATTTCATGGATCGCACTATGGATTCCCTCTCCGGCGGCGAGAGGACAAAAGTCATGCTTTCCCGCATCGTAGTCCAGGCCGACGACTGCGATCTTCTGGTCATGGACGAGCCCACTTCCCATCTCGACATCAACACCGTGGAATGGCTGGAGGATTATCTTCTGAAAACGCACTGCGCCGTCCTGGTTATCAGCCACGACAGGTATTTCCTGGACAAGATAGCCACCCGCATGCTGGAGATCTCCGGCGGGAAATCCCGGGAATACAAGGGAAACTACTCCGATTTCATCATGAAGAAGATGATCGAGCTGGACCGGATGGAGAAGGAGTACCGCAAATACATCTCCCAGAAGAAGAGGCAGGAGGAGATAGCCAGAGAACTCCACCGGGACCAGTGGTACATGACCACCCACAAGACCCGCGAGAAGATGATCTCCAAGATGGAGGAGAAGGAGAAGCCGGAGGAGAGCAGGGAGATAACCGTCAGGATCCAGGCGGCCCACAAATCCGGAAAGAACGTTCTCACCGCCAAGAACCTCTCCGTATCCCTGGGAGGAAGGAAGATCCTGGAGAACGTGGAGCTGGATATCCACAAAGGGGACAAAGTCGGGATCTTCGGATCCAACGGAGAGGGGAAAACTACCCTGGTCAGGGCCCTTCTCGAAAAAATCCCTTCCGAAGGGGAGCTGTGGGTGGCGCCCGGAGCCAAGATCGGATACTATTCGCAGCATCACGAGCGCCTCGACATGAAGCTCACCGCCGAGGAGCAGCTTCTTCTCATTATAGGAAAGGAGCGCAGAGGGGAGGCCCGCAGCCTTCTGGCCCGCTTCCTGCTGACCGGCGAAGACGTCGAGCGCCCCATTTCAACACTGTCCGGAGGCCAGAGGGCCAGGGTCGCCATGTGCCTGCTTCTCCTCGACGAAACCAATCTTCTGGTCCTCGACGAGCCCACCAACTATCTGGATATACCGGCCAAGCACGCTCTGGAGGAAGCCCTCAACGAGTACGACGGCACGGTCCTCACGGTCACCCACGACAGGTATTATCTGGATACCGTGTGCACGAAGATGATAGAGGTTTCCGGCGGCCGCGTCCGCACTTTCTCGGGAACCTATTCGGAGATGAAGGGGAGGCCGAACGTCAAAGAGGTGGTCATGGACGCCGACGAGTACAAGGTTCTCTCCCCGTTCACGAACTGGGTGACCGGACGCAAATACGCCAAAGGCGACCGCGTGCTTATAACTCCCGCCGAAGAGAAGAGCTTCGAATGGGCGCTCGGACAGGGAAAGCTCAAAAAGACCGGCGGAAGACAGAGAAAAAAGGTCGGAGTAAGCAAAGATCCTCCCGGACAGTAACGGTTTTTCCGTTCCTATATTTACAATAAATAAATAGCAAGAACAACATCACCCTATGCTTAGCGATGTCTCTGGCCCGCAAGGGAAAGAGGAAGCGGCATCCGGTTCCGGAGACGGAATCCGGGAGTCTCCGGGCGCTCAGACCCGGTTCATAGGAGCAGATGTTCTATGGAGTTCGAAAAATCAAATGCATTAAGGAGCAAGGTCGGATTCCTTGCCGTAATCGCCGTATTGGCGATCGTGGTGGCATGCTTCGCCGCATCCCCTGTTTCCGCAGAGGATGAGGATAAGATCCTGTACATCCACGGTACTCTTGATGCCAGTATAATCGGGAGCGAATCCCAGGTTATAGTCGTGAACGGAGATCTTGCCGTTGAAGATACCCAGTTCATAGTGGCAAAAAATACGTTCATCGTCAACGAGGGAGTCACTCTCACTCTTAAGAGCGGCTCGTACGTTGAGATCTATTCCGGAGAGGCCAGAATCAACGGTGCAGTGGTCAGCGAAGCCGGAACCGAGATCCAGCCCACGTTCTGCGTGGACAGCGGATCCTCTCTCTTCGTCAGCGGAACGGTCTCGGCCAGCGGTCCGTATTCCGTTTATCTCGCCGACGGTTCCTCTTCCGAACTTACCGGCACTTTCACCGTCGAGGAAAACGGTTCCGCCATCATCAACGGAATGACCGTCAAAAACGGCGGAAAGCTCATCCTCAAATCCACCGAAGCCGCGGCTTATCTGAACGGCGTCACCGCCGAGTCCGGTTCCGCGGTCGAAATCTACGGAAACGTGCTTTACGACACGTTCACCGTCCAGGACGGCGCGGAGTTCTCCGTCAAGGAGACCGGTGTTCTCATCCAGAACGGAATCGAAAACTTCGTGGACTTCGAAACCATACCCTACTGGGCGGTTAACAACGGTACCATTACCGTCAACGGAGCGTTCTCCGGTGCCATCCAGAACAACAAGGCTATCGTAATCGACAGTTCCAGTCCCGTAGCCTCCTTCGTCAGGATGTCCGGCGGCTCCACCTACGAGTGCGTCAAATACACCGGAGCATCCCTGTTCGGAATCACCGATGCGGATCTTTCCCTGCTCAACGTTTCCGGAGTCACCGTCAAAGTCGAACCCGGGGCTTCCGAAATCGCGGTCGTGGGAACCCCCGCCGCCGTCGATTCGGCGATCGGAATCATGGGAACGGTTCTCTTCCCCGAGGACATCGTCTTCCCCGCAGAAGCGCTCGTGGCCGTCGCCGAGGGCGGAACCATGATGGTTTCCGGTTACCTTACGATGATCGCGTCCACCGAAATGCCCCCCATAATGGGAACCGGTACTCTGACCGTCACCGGAACCGTGAAGACCGCGGTCCCTCTGGTGATCAAGTCTTCGGAGCACGAAGGGCTTACCCTCAACGCTGTCTATTACATGAAGGACAACTATCACTATTACACCACCCTCGACAAGGCTCTCGACGCCGATGCCGATTACATCAAGGTCTACGGAGACATCGTCTTCGACACCGATACGATCATTCCCAGCGGAAGGACCATCGACATGACCGAGGCGAATTCCATCACCATTACCAAGAACGCTACCGTCACCGTCAAGGACGGGGGAATATTCAGGAACGGAAACGTGCCTATCAAAGTCGACGGCACCCTCCTGCTGGAGAACACCCCCACAAGCGAGACGAACATCGCGATCGTGGACAGCGACGTGGTCGCGGAATCCGGAATAACCACCAAATTCACCAACCTCAAGAGGGCTCTCGCCGAGGCTCAGTCCGGCGATGTGATTTACCTTAAGAGAAACCACGTCTACATCTCCGAGGACACCGTCATTCCCGAAGGAGTCACTCTCAGGATCGGTTCCGGAAACACTGTCGAAGTTGTCGACGGAGCCAAGCTCACCGTCAACGGACTGCTCGACGCCCACCCCGGTTACTTCCTGATCTCCAACGGTTCCACCATCGTCAACGGATCGTTCATCTTCGACGCGCCTTTCAACACCTACACCGATGATATCGCGGGCGCGTACTTCACTCTCGACGACGTCAACACCATCGCTCCCCTTTCCTTCATTCAGGGAAAAGAGCCGAGGATCGGCGACAACATCGACATCTTCGGAGATATCGAAGAGGGAGACGTAAGCCTCGTTTCGTCCGCAGTGAAGCCTATCGTGATCCAGTCCGAGAGCGTCTTCAAAGCGGGAACCATAACCCTCGACGGATTCACTTTCGACACCGGAAACGCATCCTGCGTGAAAGCCAAGATCGCGATGGGAGAGGGAGCCGTCACCTACGACGGCACCAAAGGATCCTGCGTCACCGAGAACGGAGTCACGGAAGTCAGCGGCAACATCTCCGCCGCCGAACCCGGTGCATCCGTCACATTCTCCGGAAAACTGACCGTATACTCCGCCGTTCTCGAGGGAGTCACCGTCAAGTTCACCGAAGACGCGGACGTTCTTCTCGCCAACGCTTTCACTTTCTACGAGCCCGCGACCATACCCGCAGGCGCCAGAGTCACCGCACCCAACGTCGTGACCGGAGATCTCACCATCGGCGGTACCTACGTCGCGACGGGACACATGGGAGACCTCACCGTCCTTTCCGGCGGTTCCGTCGAATCCGAAGGCGATCTTTCGATCCTCGCCTCCGAGATCGTCGTAGACGGCTCCATATCCGCCGCGTCCGTCCTGACCCTCGCCGCCGAGAACGTTTCCGGAAACGGAACCATCACCGGCGGAGACAACTCGATCATCGTGATCGGAACCATGAACGGCGGAAACATCGTCGTCGGGGACTCTTCCTCCATCTCGTTCACTTCCGATCTTTCCTCGCTTTCCTTTATCGATGCAGGAAAGGATCTGACCCTCAAGGCCGTGAACATCACCGTCGGAAACGCTTCCGCCGGCGAAGGCGCATCCATCATATGCGAGGGCGCTTTCTCCTCCAGCGGAAAACTCGTTCTCGGAGACAGGGCCTCCGTCCAGGCGACCGGAATAGCCGTCTCGGAGCTCGAAGCCGGAAACGAAGTCTCGTTTATCGCGGATAACAGCATAGTAATCAGGTCCGGAACCGCAGGCGACAGTCTGATCGTCAGCGCGGGCAGCGATTTCGCCACCGATTCCCTCTCCGCCGGAGAGAAGACCTCCATAACCGCGGCCAGCGCCGTCGTCGGAGACCTCAACCTCGGAAGCGGATCGTCCGACATCCTCGCCGGCGATTTCACCGTCAACGGCAACTCCGAGTTCGGAACCGGATGCAAACTCTCCGCAGACAACGTCACCATCAACGGAAAGCTCGTCCTCTACACCGGCGTCAAGGTTACCGTCAACGGAATCCTTAACGTTCCCGGAGAGCTCGTCACCGTCGAAGCCGACGACTCCAGCAAGACCGAGTCCTTCATCGTGAAGAAAGACGTCAACGTCTCCGGAAAACTGGATCTCGGCATCATCAACTACGTGCAGATCTCCGGCGACCTCAACGTCTCCGGAACCGCAGTCATGGGAACCACCGACAAGATCAGCGGAAGCATCGTCAGCGGAAACACCAGCGTCGCTTCCGGAGGAGTCCTCACCATTTCCGAGAACTCCATCTGGGCATGCCTCAAGGATCTCAACGTGGACGGTACCTTCAACGCCAACAAGGGATCTCTCGTCGCAGTAGGTTCCGAATTCGTCAAGGAGAACGGAACCGTCGCTGTATCCGGTAACATCTACACCGCAGCCGGATCCAACTTCACCGCATCCAACCTTATCGTTCCCGGAACCTTCACCAGCGAGGGTACCGTCGTCATCGGGCTTCTGGATTCCAACGGAATCTCCACCATCGACGGAACCGTCGACGTCAGAGCCGGAACTTTCACCATGTACCGTACCGTTTACATCAACGGAAGCGTCCTGACCGAGAACGGCAAATTCTACGCCAGCAAGATCTACGCCGGAGTCAACGAGAGCATATTCGGTCTCCCGATCGAGCCCGCGTCCAAGGTCCCCGTCATCGGATCCGGAGTCAGCCTTACCTCCAGCGGAGTCGCGTACGTGTCTCCCGCGGTAAGGGTCAACGGAGCCTTCAGCGACTTCGCCCACACCTATTACTACAAGGGCGACACCCACTACCTCAGCGTTTACGCCAACCCCGGCAAATACTCCGACAAGGTCGACGGAAAGAACCGCAACATCGACAGCATCTACGCGTCCGCGGACAACGCATACGTTAACGGATGGAGAGCTACCAAAGAAGTTTCGAGTTCTGCCGAAGCCGCAGCCGCGAGAGTGTACAGCCCCTACGGAACCTACGATACCGTCTGGCTCAACGCAGTCTACGATATCTTCAACTTCAAGATGTACGCAGCCGACGAGACCGCCACGCCCATGGTCGGTAAGGTCAACGCGGACGGATCCGTCGTTCCCCTTACGCTGTACAAGTCCGGACTCAACCTCTACGAGTCCCCTGTCAACCTGCCTGCCGGAACCTACAGAGTGAAGATGACTTACGCTGACGGACACAGCGAGGAATACATCGACAACCCGATGATCGTCAACGGAGTCCGCCAGTCCTCGTACGACTTCACCTTCGACGGAAACCCCGACAACAAAGAGACTGTAACCTATCTGATTCAGTTCAGCTTCGAGGAAGAGCCCGCGCCCATAGTCGAGCCCGACCAGTCTCTCACCATTACAGACATCCTCCTGATCATACTCGTGATTGTGATCATCATAATCGCGATCGTGCTGATCCTGAGGTCCAGGCGCTCATGACAACGAGTGCAAATACCGTATCCGAAAACAGTATGGGAACGAACATCTGAACATCTGCGCCGGCGGCCTCCGGGCCGTCAAACCATACCTTAACAAACGGGGTCCGGTGATAAAGGGCCCGGACCCCCCTTTACCATTGTTTTAGATACTGCGTCGCGATCCGGAGGCATGAGGTATTTCCTGGCTTACGGGGAGAGCGCGGCTGAGAAGAAGTTTCTCTCCGCGATGCGCGAAGCGGATCCTGTTCCCGCGGGGATTTTCCCGGGAGCTCTGGAGAAGGGGGACGTCTTCGTATCGTTTCTGCGCAGCGTGCCCCCGGTAACCGGCCCGGACCTCTCCGTGGCGGCCGTTCTCAGAAGGGAATCCTCCGGATACGTCTCTTCCGGCGAGGTTTTTCAGGACAGAATATTCACTTCGGTCCCTTTCGCCGCGGAATATCTCAAAATCAGGTTTCCGGAGTCGGAGATAAGCGTTCTGACTACGGACGAATGCGCCGGCATGACGGACGAGGGGACGGTAATAGTGCCGGAATCGGAAGTTTCCGGTTTCAGGGGAAAGATCCTCGATCCGGATCTCATCCTTCCGGCTCCCGGACAGGGGTCCGTTTCCGTAATCTGCAGAAAAGACGACCGCGAGACCGCGGAACTGTGCAGAAAGATCAACCACAACCCCTCCCGCATAGAGACCGGCGCGGAGAGGGGCATAGCGAGGCTCTCTGGACTGCATGAGAATCTCGGGATCAGAGCGGAAACGGAGGATATGTTTCTTCGCGTCCGCGCAATATCGGTATCCGGATCAGAGATCAGAGAAGCGGACGAATACATTCCTCTGGACTACGTGATGGACGATCTTCTGGGAATCGCGGAGTATCTGTCATGGAAAAGGGATTACATCGTGCGAGGGGCAGTACTATAAACCTTGCGGAAATTCACCACCCGATAGAATGATCAGAATAGGGTTCTTGCGCACCACGAGGCGCCTTCTGGATTCCGTGAAGGAAGCCCAGGGCATGGGATTCGAAGTAATGGCGGCACCGTACGTGACCGTTCTGAAAGGGGACGACAGGGAGTTCATAAAGATAACGGACGCCGTCGCCTCGGACAGACCGGTCAGATTCATGACTTCGACGGCCGTCGAGATATGTTCCGATCATTTCAAGGAATCATTCCCGGCGATGTTCAGGGGGCACAGGGTCTCCGCTCCGGGAAACGTATCCCTCTGTCTGGCAAAATTCGGAATAGACTCCGTTCCGGAACCGGCCGCGGGAGAACTCGGGATCGGCGCCGAACCGGAGGAGGCATCCGTTTACAAAGAGGTCCCGGCGGGGATGGGGAGCCCGATCCTTCATCTTATGATCGCGATCAAACGCGGGGAGATCGACTGGATCGCGCTGACGTCTCCCGGATCCGCGGATTATCTCTACGGATTCCTGGAGAAAAAATACGGAAAGGAGAACTCCCGCCTGTATATGGACGAGCATGTGAAGATCGCCGTCATGAACCGGGAGACGGAGGAGAGGCTCGCATCGTACGGCCGCAAGCCCGATCTCGTCTCGGCGGAGCCTTATTTCAGTTCGCTTCTGAAATCTGTTTCGGAGACGGAGCGAGCCGGGCGATCGTTCCCTGCCCGCCACTATCCATCTTCCCTTGCGCCTGTTTCCCTCGCGGATCACCGTTCCGTCGCTCATCAGCTTCGACATGACGCGGGTGAACTGGCGCCTGTTGATTCCGAGGGCCCCGGATATCTCCGGACCGGTTCTCAGGCTCCCCTCGGCGATTATTCCTATAATGCGATCCTCCAGATCCGGAACCGCCGCAGGTTCTCCGGTCTGGATCTCCTCCGGTGCGGAATCCTGAACCGCCGGACGGAACACGACTCTCATCGACGAGCGGGAGGGGAGAAACTCCGCCGATACGGACGATCCGGCGCAGGAATCCAGAATAGTCCCGATTCCCTTTCCCCAGCAGGCCATCATTCCCGCTTCGTGAAAAGCTTCGGCTATGCGGGGGTTGCGGGGTCTGGATCTGTGCTCGGAATACAGCGAACAGGCATCCCATCCTTCCGGGAGCCCGCCGTCGTTGCATACCGAGATTTTATCCGGGCTTATTCTGATTTCCACCGGGGATCCGGAGAACATATCTCTGTGGACGCACGCGTTCAGCACCGCCTCCGATATTCCCTCCACCGGGTATTCGTACGAGGTGTCCAGGAACATATTTTTGTAAACGACCCTGGTGCCGATGTACCCGCCGGTGAGTTTTCTCACAGCGTTCTTCGGCTGCAGTATGAGCGGGCCTCTGACGATATCCTCTTTCACCAGCGAGCCGGCGCCGTCGAAAAGACCTATTTTCACGTATGCTCCCTCCAGATAACGCTCAGGCCTGCGGCACAGAAGCAGCGCTCCGGCGTATGTGAGGATCCCGTTTTTCGAAAGGCACAGTCCGTCGGTCAGCGAAAGCAGTTCCGGATCGGGTTCTCCGGAATAATCGATCTTCGCCGCCGAGAAACAGCGGACGGCTTCCGGCGAAATATCGGCCCACGCCGAGGCGTCAGTCTCCTGATTAAGGTCGTTCATATGCATCCATCCGGATGCGTTTCCATATACAATTATAAAAAAATGTCGTACGGTTCCGGCGAGGAAGTATTCCGTTCCGTATTTTTTGCAGCGGGATAACCGCGTGTTCAGGCCGGTCCGGAAGACGGACGCCAACTGTAAAATAATATCTTATCTATTCACAGCCGAGGAATTCTGATGGCAGACACGAGTTTCAACATTATCGGAAGTCCGGTGACGGAAGAGGTTCTGAAATGCAGGCACGGCGCCCGCTACGACATCAAAGCTTCGGTGCTGAAAATCAATCCTTTCTACATTTCCGAAGGGGAAATGGAAACAATTGCGGCCGACAAGGCGGAATGGATTGTTATTGATACCGCTTATTTCTTCTGCGGAGTGGAATCCGCCGGGAACATCTCCGTCGAGATCGAAAATTTCATCAAATTCCTTAAGAAGAACTGGCACAGAAAAATCGTGCTTATCGCCGCGAAGCCCTGTTCCTACCGCATGGGGGATTCCGCGGTCTACGCGATCCGGGACGCCGCTCCGTGCCCGCTCTCCGACGAGCTCTGCTTCAGGCTCCTGTCCGCTCTCAACTGCTATGTCGTCACGATGCCCTTCGATTGTATTTCCTCTGACGGCAGGCCGTTCCATTACATTCCCGTTATCAAAAAGTACATAAAATCGGTGATCGACGTTATAACGGTCAAATGCGACCGCAACGCCATCGACCGCATCACTGCCGAGACAGTCTCCGAAATCAGCGCGATACAGGCCGACACGTTCGCCGGAACCGCCGCGCTGAGGAAAGCGTACGAGGAGGCTCTCGCCGAAGGAAATCTGGTCGATGCCTATTCCGCGACCGCGGAGCTCGCGGCGAGAGGAGATCCCAACGCTATTTTGATCTCGGAGCGCGATTACCGTCCCGCCGCCAAGGCCGCGGACAACGTTCAGATCAGACTGAAATGGCTGAGGACCCTTTCCGATGCGGGGCTCATCTGGCCTAAGCACCATCTTTTCGATGTCCTCTGGAGCCTTAAAACACCTGAAGCGTACGAAGAGATGATCGCCGTCGAGAGCGGTCCCGCCGAACAGGGCGTCGGGGCGGCTATGAGGCGTATCGGCCGCGCTTACCGCGAGGGCAGAGGAGTTCCCAAAGATCTCGAAACCGCTCTGATGTGGGGAAGAAAAGCGTACGAGGCGAAAACTCCTGCCGCAGACATGGATCTCTACGACACTCTTCTGAAAGTCGGAACTCCGGACGCTTATAAGGAAATGATTAAAGTGATCGAGCCCGCCTTCAAAAAGAACGAGCTCGCCGCCGTAGTCAGAATGGCCCGCGTCTACCGCGACGGAAAAGGAGTCCGTAAAGATCTCAAGAAATCAGCCGAACTGTTCAAGAAAGCCGCCGCGGAGAAACCCGTCTATCAGAAAGAACTCGACGAAGTGAAAAAGCTTCTTTGAAGCGAACCCCGGGATTCCCGGGGATTTTTTTTATTATTCCGGATCCGCCGTTACGCCGTTCTGATCTGGCACGATCTCATGGTTTCCAATGCGGCGTAGTGTTTTTCCGGGGAAGATCCGGCGCAGGCTCCGGATATAACGGTTATTCTCATCTCCGGATTCATGCTCTTGGCGATAAGAGCGTTGCTTACGACGCAGATATCGGTGCACACGCCGATAATATCCGCTTCGGAGTCCGCGAGGCATTCCCGCGACAGTATTTTCCCGAGTTCCGCGCTGCCGAAGGTGTTTTTCATGATAATTCTGTAATTGCCGGCGGAATCCAGCGCATTCCGGATTTCGGGAACGATTTCCCAGCCTTCCGTGCCCGAGATGCAGTGTTTCACCGGCAGATTCTTCCCTTCCTGAGTAGAGAGATAATCCTCGTAATGGGTGTCCGCCGTGACGTATATGAAGTCGTATCCGCCGTTTCTGATGATTTCAGCCGCCGCCGGCACCGCCGAGAGGCATTCCGGATTACCCAGCGGACCCTTGATGAAATCGTTCTGCATGTCGACAACGATCAGAACCCTGGAGTGCATATTCCCGGGAACTGTTCCGGAATAATGAATCTGCCGTACGATCCGCCTTTTTTCCGGGACGGGGAGATTACATAGCAGAAACGTCTGTCTCCGCGCATGAACATTCTTATCGGATGCTGCGGGCTGGATTGCGGGAAATGCGAAGCGCGCGCCGCGACCGTGAATAACGACGATTCGCTGCGCAGGAAAGTCGCGGAGCAATGGTCGGAGCTCAACGGCGTTCCTATAACTCCGGACATGATCAATTGTACGGGATGCCGCGCGGAGGGAGCAAAAACCCCGTTTTGCGGCAGCATGTGCCAGATACGCCGTTGCGCATTATCCAGAGGTTATGGGACATGCGGCGAATGCGGCGATCTGGATGCCTGTGACATAATCTCAATGATAACCGGAAACAATCCGGAAGCTCTGGAAAATCTTAAAGGGCGAGAAGGCCGGAGAACGGCAGCTCCGGCATACAGGATCACTTCTGGCCGTTGATTTTGATGATATGATATCCGAATTCAGTTTTGACCGGCCCTACGATATCTCCGGTTTTGCCCTCGAAACATGCTTTTTCGAATTCCGGAACCATATCTCCCTTCTTGAACCAGCCAAGGTTTCCGCCCTTGGATTTGGAGGGGCATTTGGAGAATCTTTTCGCGAGATCTTCGAAATTCTCTCCTTTCGAAATGCGCGACATAATGCTTTCGGCGTCCTTCATGCTGCCTACCAGAATATGGGATGCGGTTACGCTCTTTACAGCCATACCCCCGCTAACCGGGCATGCCGATATAATATTTTGGGGTAAAGATTTTTATTTCGTCAGTATAAGGATGCAAGCATGAATGGAACTGCTGCTGCCGACGACAGGCCGTGGTATATAGCGCTCATCTTCCCGGTGATCCTTCTTCTGCTGGGAATAGCTATAGCGGCCGGAGGCCAGGATTCTCTGAAGATCATTCTTACGATCTTCGGTATTCTCGCGGTGATTTACGCGATTATTTACTTGATTTCAAGCAGGGATATGAACGGATTCGTCCTGCTTCCGGCAATTATAACGCTGGTTATAGGCGTCGCGCTGATCGCCGTGCCGAACTTTTTCAGCGATCTCCTTATGGTGATTTTCTCGATTTCGGTCATTTTATTCGGAATAATCCTGCTGATCGGGGGCGTGCGCGCCGATGTCTCAGCGGCTTCCAGAGCCATAGGCCTTATTTCCGCCGGGATTATGGTCGTAGCGGGAATCATCGCGCTGTTCAACCCCGAAGGGACCGCGGATATTCTGATGATCATCGTGGGCGCCTTCATCGCGGTTTCCGGGCTTCTCGGGATTATAGGCATAGCTACATCCAGGTGACGCGATGGAGAACAGGACCCTCCGCCAGTACATCGGTTCGGAAACGATCCCGGATTACGTGTCGTTCGACGTGTTCGACACGCTGATCCTCCGTCCGTTTCTGAGGCCGACGGACCTCTTCAGATATATGGAGGACTGCGGGGCCGCTCCGGAGGGTTTCGCCGCCGAACGCATAGAGGCGGAAAGAACTGCCAGAAGAATAAAGAAAGCCGAAGTCACGCTTGATGAAATATATTCTTACCTCGGTCCCGGGATGCAGGTCTCCGGCAGAGAGATCGAAACTGAAAAAGCACTCTGCGTAGCCAATCCCGAGACCGTCGCGATGGTCTCCGAGGCCATCGAAGCAGGAAAGAAAGTCATCATCGCGACCGACGTCTATCTTCCGAGGGAAACGGTGGAATATATTCTGGAAGCGTCCGGAATCAGATACCACCATCTTTTCGTCTCCTCCGAAGAGGGGGTGACGAAGCACAGCGGGGAAATGTTCCGCAGGATAACGGACAGGCTGAATATACGTCCGGAAGATATGGTTCACATAGGCGATTCTGCGAGGTCGGATGTAGAAATGGCCTCTCGCAGCGGCGTCAGAGGCATAAAATACGTGCGCCAGGACGAGAAATATTTCAAAGAGAACCCCTGGGCGAAGCGTTTCGCCTCGGAAAAGTCGCTGGAGCATTCGGTTATCGCCGGAATCGATATATTATATTCCTGCGGAGCCCTGGGGGAGTCCGGGGGAGAGCATTACGATCTCGGGTTCCGCTTCGGAGGCCCGCTTATAACCGCCTATTCCGATTACATCCGCCGCGCGGCCGCCGGGGATTCCCCGCTCGTGTTCGTAGCCAGGGACGGGTACAATCTTATCAGGGTGTATCCCGTTCTTTTCGGAAGCGGAAGGAAGATGCAGTACATAAACGCCCAGAGGCTGTTCGCCTACGTTCTCACCGATCGTTACATCCCCTTCGGAAAAATGGACCTGCCGAAAAAATCCACACATAGGTTCGAGCACGGAAAAGTTGTCGCCCATCTGGTCTATCTTCTTGATTTTTTCAGGGAGGATCTGGGCATAGACCGCGTACCTGAGGATCCTTACGAAATGCTGGATCTGTACAACAGAAACTCCGATCTGATAGATTCTCTTCGCCGCGAGCGCGCCGGAGATTACCGGGATTATATAAGATCCGTTTTCGGCGGTGAAGAGGCGGAACTCGTGGACTGCACCACCATGAAATACACCTCCCAGATTCTCGTGGAGGAAATGCTCGGGAGAAAAGTCCGCGGGCATTACTTCATAACTCTGGCCGACTCCGGTCTGGATTATGACGCCTTCCACAGAAGGGAGCATTATTCATTCGGATGGGTCCGCATCAACGTTCCCGAATTCTTCATGAGCTCTCCCGAGCTTCCGGTCTCCGGATGGAAGGACGGTTCTCCGGTCTATATGAGGGACGTTCCCGAATGGGAGAAGAACCGCTGCTCGTTCTACGGCAGAATCACCGCCGGAGAGTGCGGGTACGCGGAAGTCATGCGCAGTCTGTTCGGAGATAAGCTTCCGAAACTGGGATATTCCTCCGTAGCGGAGTGGTCTCTCCTGTCGGCTTTGAAGGAATCGAAGTACCGTCACATCTTAGACGGAGTCAAATGGGCATCCGGCCCGGATCATTCGGACTGGTCCTCTCTCGTTCCGGTTCTCGGGGATGTTCCGTTTCTCCTTAAGAAGACGGCATCCGATTTCATTTCTAAAATGAATCACCGATCGCTTGCGGCGCGGTTTGGTATAAATTCTTCCCGAGCGGTAATAATAAAGTCTGAACCAGACGGTTATCGCGGTGTAATACAGACGGGGGAAAAATCTCTGGAACCCGCCTTCGAAACGCACCTGCATCCCTTCGGTTCTTTTCAGCATTTCCAGATATCCGCTGCTTTTGACGTAGCTGCGGAAATGCTCGTAGTCCATATGTCCGGACGATCTTATGCGCAGGAGAGTGAATCTTTTTTTCAGGAATTCGGAGTTGTCGAATTTTTCGATGTATTTCTCGAGATCGTCGTATCTGGCTATCTCCATCCGCCCTCTGTCGTTGCGCTGGCTGTTGCTGGTGGACTCCGGCCTGATTATGTATTTGTACATGGGTTTGGTGTAATAGCACACTTTTTCCGAATGAAGAAGGACTTTGTACGTGAAATCGATGTCCTCGCACAGCCCCTCCGCGAAACCGATTCCGTTCTTTTCTATCATTTTCCTGTCGTAAAGCATGGACCATGACGTCACCGGGAATTTCTCCGTCGCCCTCATAAGAACCGCTTCGGATCCGGACACGGTAATCACTTGGAACTCGCCGTCGTTCTCTTCGAACGGGGTATAATCCGTGGAGTAGACGAAATTGCATCCGACCACGTCCGCGCCGTTCTCTTCTTTGATTTTTACGGCTTTCTCCAGAAAATGAAGGGACGGATAATCGTCGACATCGAGGAACCACAGGTAGCGCCCTTTCGATTTCCCGAGGCCCATGTTCTTGGAGCCTCCGAGTCTTCCCGTATCCTCGTACAGGTAGTAGCTGGCATTCTTTATCTCTCCGACAGCTTTCTCCACTTCCTCCAGAGAGTTGTCCTTGCTGTTGCAGGAGACTATGAAGATAACTTCCATGTCGGAAAAAGTCTGTTTGTTGAGATAATCCGTAAGATTCCTGACGTAGCAGCCGCCGTCCAGAACCGAAACTACAATGCTCACTGCAGGTCCGGCAATTTCGGTTCCGTTCGGGGGACTGGAATTCATTTCGTAAGGTTATTCGTTACATATATTTCATTAGTTCGCATATTATAGCGGCTGCGGCCGTTGAAATTATCATGGAAACGGAATTATCACGTCCGGCGGTTCCGATCGTTACCTATATCTTTTATCCAGACAATCGCAGCACGGTGTTCTCTTGGACAAACGTACGATGATGGTTCTGCTCGCCGCAGCTCTCGCCATGCTTCTGGTTCCGGTGCTTTTTACGGAATCGGACGCTTCCGATCCCGGCGCGGAAATCAACGGAAAAGGATATGCTTCCGTCGCCGACGCTCTCAGCGCCAGCAGGAGCGGCGACATAGTTTACGCGCTTCCCGATTCAGAAGGGAAGTCCATGCTTTCAGGAAAACTTCTGGTAAAACCGGGGGTGACTCTGGTTCTTCCCTACTCCTCCGACCGCGATCCGGACGGCACTAAAGACGCCGCTTCCGTCGACGACGCTTCGGCGAAACTTTCGACGGACAGATACATTCTGGTGAACGTTCCGAAGGGATCCGTCCTGACGGTCGAGGGAACTCTGATCGTCGGAGGGGTTTTGTCGAAACCGTTCACATTCGACTACCAGGGCCATACTTCGGGCCCCTTCGCCATGCTCTCCGTCAACGGAGAGGTTGTTCTCAAAAGCGGCTCCTCGTTCTACGCCTACGGATTCGTCAAGGGAGCCGGAACTCTGGCCGCGAATAACGGTTCCAAGGTTTACGAACCTATGGTGGTCACCGATTACGTCGGCGGAGACCGCGCCTACGTGAACTACGACAAAGGCCAGGCGCCTTTCAACCGGTACGCTCTGTGCAACATCCAGTGCAATTACGTCATGGAATCGGATGCCAGGCTGCTCGGGATGATCAACCTCTACGCCAACAACACGTATAACAAGCGCGATGTTTCCGTAGCCGGCCCGGACAACGGCCTGATAATTCTCTCCAAAGGTTCCGTGCTCAGCTCGGAATACGATATCGACGTGTATCTCGAGTCGGACTGGTCCAGCAACATTTACCGCGACATCGGAAAAAAGACCGTGACTATCAGCGGGGGAGCCAAAACAGGATCCATCGTTATGGAAGTCCAGGGTCAGAATGTCGATACCGGAACGACGGAATTCTCTGTTCCGTACAATTTCGATATCATTCTTGAAAACGGGGAATACACTCTTCTCAAGCAGTACCGCTTCCTCCCCGGGTCGTCTCTTACGGTGTCCGAAGACGCGGTTCTTAATGTTTCCGGAAAGCTGATCGTTTACGACGGGCTGAAGAGCAAAGAGTTCAGGGATAAGTATTACCCGGACTCCGATCTTCTCAAAAATTACGTCCCGAGAGACGCAAGCTACCGCTTCAGCACCGTCGCCGGCCTGTATCTTGACGGAACCATGATCGTCAGCGGCAGCTTCGCGGGCCTGGTCCAGTCCTCCTCCGCCGGCGGAGTGTTCAAATCGGAACCCGGAGCCGTTCTGTCGTTCAAAGCGGATTTCGGAGCGAAAGGCAGTTTCCAGGGCAACAATATCGACGATCTCACATCCAGAGACATGGCCTGCTACATGTACGGCTCCGGCAACACCGTAATTTATCCGGAAACCGGCAAGGTGTATTACAGCACCGACGGCAACACCCATACGCTCGCTTCGTACAAGTACACCGAGGACAAAAAAGAGAATACAGTGACTATCAACCAGACGGTTAACGGAACCTGGAGGACAGGAACCCTGACCGTCACGTACAACGCGGGAACCGGTTCCGGAACTCCTCCCGTCGACTCCAGAAAATACACTCCCGGAGACATGGCCGTCGTTATGGGAAAAGGCTCGCTTTACAAAACCGGAAGCGAGTTCGAGGGCTGGTCTCTCAGCCCCGGCGGATCCGGAGAGCTCCTTCAGCCGGGATCCAAGGTCAGGGTCGGAAGCAACCTCGTGCTATACGCCATGTGGTCGCAGAATACCTTTACAGTCAGCGTGGTTAAGGATTCCGAACACGGAAAGATCGTCCAGGGAGACAAAATCACATCTTCCTCCGGAGGAAGCGTTCTGGTTTCCGCGGTTCCGGACGACGGCTATACGGTTTCCGGGATCAAGCTGGACGGAAAATCCATGGGATCGTCCGATACGCTCCGCATCACCGGAATCAATTCCGATCATACCGTTACCGTAATATTTGCAGTGTCGGAGGGGACGCGTTCGTCGGCCACCGCGAACGGGGCGGTGACCGAAACCACCGAATCTCCGGCAGGAGACTCGACGCTTATCACGACCAAATTTTCGGATACGAACGGAAAAGTCTCGGTTTCGTATTCAGGAAAGGGTCCTTCGGGAGAAAATGTCACGGTTTCCGGCAACGTGATCAACGTGATCGCCCCCGTCCCCGGCAACGGGGTTCTCAGCCTAGGTTCCGCGGCCGCGCTCGCAGCTGCTGTCGCCGAAAAATCGGGAATAGCTTCGCCCGCGTACGCTCTCACCGTTACGGGCGGCTCCGATCCGAAATTCGCTGTCGATCCCGATTCATACGAGTTCCTGGCGGCCAGCGGAATGAAGATCGTTTCCGGCGGCTGGAACATATCCGTTCCTAAAGAAATGTGGAACCAGTCAGTCAGGATTTCCGGCATTTCCTGCGTTTCCGGCAAACCGAACGTCATGACTTTGGATCTGGACAAAACATCGTCCGGCAATGTTTCCGGACTCTTGAACGCATCTGCAGGCGGTTCTTCGATCTCCGTCCCGGCGGCGTTCGTAAGCGCTCTGGATAAGAAAGCGGTTTTCGCTTTCGGAACCGGGGATTCGTTCTCGGGAAAGAAAGGGGACTACTTCATCCTGTCCGCGGAATCCGGCACAGCATCCGGCTCCGGCGTTTCCGGAGATATAAAAACTGTATCTTCTGACGGAAGGACGCTCTCCGTCCCGGCGAAAACCGCGGCCGGTTCGGTGAAGGCTTCCGGAGGATATCATGCCGCGGTGACATCCGTGTCCCCGGACGGCAGAATAACCGCCGACGTATCCGGAAATGCGCCGACCTCCGTAATTCTGCCTTACAGCCTCTCCATTAAAGATCCTGTGATGAGTGCCGTTGCCGCCGACGGAACCAAGACTCCGTTCGACTGCATATTCTCCGAGGGAAACGTCTCGTTCGAAGTATCGGGGCCCGTTTCACTGGTAATCGAAGCATCCGAGGTGCATGTTTCCGGCGTCATGCTCAATAAAACCGGCATCAAGATGAATGCCGGGGAATCCGATATTCTGTTCGCTACCGTTACTCCTTCCAATGCTACTGACAAGAACGTATCATGGAAGAGCAGCAACGCTTCGGTCGCGACCGTGGATAACGGAAAAGTAAAAGCTGTTTCAGCCGGTGTCGCCACAATAACCGTGACAACGGAGGACGGCGGCTATAACGCAGTCTGCACAGTCACCGTCGTCGTTCCGGTTACCGGCGTTTCCCTGAGTAAAACGTCGCTCAGCATCAAAGCCGGCAGCTCGGAAACGCTTGCCGCGACCGTGGAGCCCGGCAACGCTACCGATAAGGGAATTTCGTGGAGTTCCAGCAATACTTCGGTCGCGACCGTAGCAAACGGAATCGTCGAAGGAAAAGCGCCCGGAACTGCGACTGTAATCGTGAAGACGGCGGACGGCGGCCATACCGCATCCTGCAAAGTCACCGTACTGCCCGATACCGTCAGAGTCACGGGAGTCTCTCTCAACAGGTCTTATCTCGAACTCCATCCCGGCGAAAACAGTACCCTTGCCGCGATCATAACGCCGTCCGACGCTACCGACAAGAACGTGACATGGAGCACCAGCGATGCCAAAGTCGCTACAGTCGCAGGCGGAAAAGTCACCGCCGTGGCGCCCGGAACCGCGACGATCACAGTCGTAACGGCGGACGGAGGATACAGAGACAATTGCACCGTTTCGGTGGTTGCCGCGCCGGTCATCATCGATGTCACGGGAGTATTCCTCAACGAAACCTCTCTGAATCTCGAAGAAGGAAAATCGGAAACGGTTTTCGCTGTCGTGATGCCCGTCAATGCCACCAACAGAAACATTGCCTGGAAAACCAGCGATGCTTCCGTAGCGTCCGTCGAGGACGGAAATATCACCGCATTGTCTCCCGGAACCGCTGTCATAACCGTGACAACCGAAGACGGAGAGTACACTGCAGAATGCGCGGTGACCGTTCTGCCTCCAGTCGTCAAGGTAACCGGAGTAACCCTCGACAAATCGGTTATGGAACTCGTCGCAGGCGAATCCGGGACTCTTTCCGCGACCGTCACGCCGTCCGATGCTACCGACAAAAATGTTACGTGGAGCTCCGGCGATGATAAAGTCGCGACCGTCTCGGACGGAAAAGTCATCGCGGTTTCTCCGGGAATCGCAGTGATAACGGTAAAGACCGAAGACGGAGGCTATACGGCAGAGTGCAGCGTCATCGTCTCCGAAGCGCCCGTAAAGGTAACCGGGGTCGTCCTGAGCAAGAGCACCCTCAGTCTAGAAACCGGAGATTACGCGACGCTCACCGCGACCGTAACGCCTTCCGACGCTGCCGACAAGAGCGTGACATGGAGCACCAGCAACGCTTCCGTAGCGTCCGTCGAGGACGGAAAGATCGCCGCATTGTCTCCGGGAACCTCCGTTATAACGGTAAAGACCGAAGACGGAGGATTCACGGCGGAATGCAAAGTAACCGTCGCTCCCGCGCCCGTAAAGGTAACCGGAGTAACCCTCGACAAATCCTCGATGAGTATGATCGCGGGAGAATCTTCGGCGCTCGCCGCTACCGTAACTCCCTCCGATGCTTCTGATAAGAACGTGGTCTGGAGCACCAGCGACGCCTCGGTCGCAATCGTAAACGGGGGAACGGTCACCGCAGTCTCCGCAGGAACTGCCACGATCACAGTCACGACCAGAGACGGAGGCTATACCGCATCATGTCTGGTCGCGGTTTCCGATGCGCCGGTGGATGTTACCGGGGTATCTCTCGACAAATCCTCGATAAATATCGCCGAGGGAGACTCTTCGGTTCTCACTGCGGCCGTAGTTCCCGACAACGCCACCAATAAGAACGTGACCTGGAGCACCAGCGATGCAAAGGTCGCGGCCGTCAGCGGAGGAACCGTAAAGGGAATATCCGCCGGAACCGCGATCGTAACCGTGACCACGGAAGACGGAAATTACACCGCGTCCTGTACGGTTATCGTTTCGCCGGCCGCCGTCAAAGTCACGGGAGTATCTCTCGACAAAACTAAGATCACGGTCGGAGCCGGAGATACCGCGAAGCTTACCGCGACTGTCGTTCCCTCGGATGCCTCCGATAAAAACGTGACGTGGGGCACCAGCGACGGCAGGATAGCCACCGCGAGCGGCGGAATCGTGAAAGGGGTATCCGCCGGAACCGCGATCGTAACCGTGACCACGGAAGACGGAAATTACGCCGCGTCCTGCACGGTCACCGTCGAAGAGAAATCCTCCTCCGGGGATAACACTCTCCTTTATGCGGGAATCGCTGCCGCGGCCGTCATAGCGCTTCTAGCCGCCGTCCTCTTTATAAGAGGCAGATCTTCTTCCTGAAGTAAAACCGGGGCGGACGCCCCCTCCTTATTTATTTCCGCTTATAAACAGCGCTTGTAAACGCAATATAGCGTGCCGGAATCCGCCATCAGTACGGCAGCAGACAATATCTTTTATTACTAAATAATATACAGGCTTTGACAGAACCGCGAGGATCGAAATCTTCGGGTCTGGTACAGTGATTTAAATGAAGTACAGCAACGTGTATATAATCGCCGTGCTGGTTGCTCTTCTCGCCGCTGCGGGTGTCTACGCAGTCTCGGCAGGGGATTCGGAGGCAGCAGCGCCCAAAGATTCGGGCGAGGCCTTTGTCGCCGATATCAGCACGTATCTGAACGATACGGTCGGAGACGATATCGCTAAAGCAACCTATTCTGACGGTTTAATAGAGATATACGCTGATCCGATGTACGTTTTCAGTGTTTCCGCCAACCCTTCCGTTATGAAATCGGAAGCGTTTGAATATTACGACAAATATACCGACTTATACCTCGGAGACAAAAAGCTCAAGGTGAACGGAACGGCAGACATGCCTCTCGCAGCCAAGACCGCCGCCTGCATCGCGGGACAGATCCTTGATACAGTCTGCGCCTCCTCGCCCGGCGAAGTCGTGGTTTACACCGCAGACGACGTCTACCTTAAGAAGACCGGAGTAAGTCCCTTCAACGGATCCGTGGTTGTCATAGTCAACCTCACCCAGAACATTATCGACTTCGCCAGATTCGGCTCTACTTTCGTCGATATCGACGAAGAGACCGGAGACGTCAGCGTGAACATCGACGCATTCGGCGTCGGGGATTCGGACACCCTTAAAGATCTCGTCGAGAGCATGTCCGTTTACACCGCAGACGATTTCTTCGGACCCGAGTACGGAAAATACATCAACCAGCTGGTCGGATACATCAACGGCGTCCCCAACGCTGTCAACTCTCCCTCGATCATCTGGGAGCAGAACGGAATCAAATACAAGATCACCCTCAAGAACTTCAAGCCCGGCTCCGGAGACGACGAGTTCCAGAAACTCATCAACGGTATCGCCGACAGCATGGATCTCAACCCCGAGGGATACGAGAGCGGATGGGAAGTTCCTCTCGGAGACTTCAAGGACCCCGAGACCGGAGACTACGTCTTCAGCGGAGAAGCTACCATCTCCTTCACCGACGACAAAGGAAACTACTACGAGGTTCCCTACGACTTCTCCGGAGAGATCGATCCCCAGGATTACTACTACGACATCACCATCGTTTACATCGGCACGCCCAACGGTACCGTCAAGACTCTTCCCTGGATCAACGGGGAAAAGATCCGCGTATCCGCTATTCCCTTTTCAGGATGCGTTCTTAAGTCCCTTACGGTCACCATCAACGGCGTTACGACCGACATCATGGAGTCCATGACCTTCACCCTTAACGGCGATGCAGTCATCACCGCAGAGTTCATCAAACCCGTAACCGGGGTAAGCCTCGACAAGAGCGATATCGCCATAGCTGCCGGAGAGACCGCAACCCTCACCGCTACAGTCATCCCCGCCGGAGCCACCAACCCCGGAGTGAGCTGGAGCACCAGCGATTCGTCCGTCGCGACCGTTTCCAACGGAGTCGTGACCGGAGTCGCTCCCGGAACCGCGAGGATCACCGTAACCACCGAGGACGGCGGATATCAGGCGTACTGTAACGTTACCGTCACTTCCGCTATTCCCGTAACCGGCGTCACTCTCGACAAATCCTCGATTACTCTTGCCGCCGGAGATTCCGCGACCCTTACCGCCGCCGTAGCTCCCGCTAACGCTACCAACAAGACTGTTTACTGGAGCACCA